>DFHZ01000172.1 GCA_002371985.1 Ruminococcaceae bacterium UBA3710
TTATCCATAGTTTTGTGATAATCTAAATGGTCCTGCGATAAATTTGTATAAATTGCAATATCAAAATGAAGTCCGTAAACCCTATCTTGGTCGAGAGCATGAGAAGAAACTTCCATTATCGCATATTCACAACCCTCATTAACCATTTCGGAAAAGAGTTCAAACAATTCGTAAGGTCCCGGTGTAGTATTATGCGACTCAATGGTTTTTTCGCCTATCATATTTTGAATTGTGCCGATAAGACCCACTTTATATCCTGCATTTTCCAAAACAGATTTAAGCATATATGTTACCGATGTTTTTCCGTTTGTTCCTGTTACACCTATAATATGAATTTTTTCGGTCGGATTATTAAACCATACTTTGCACATATCGGAAAAGGTATTATGCGTATTTTCACAAATAATTTGATTTTTAAGTCCTAAATCACGCTCACAAACAATGACAGATGCACCGTTTTCAACTGCTTTTCCGGCAAACTTATGTCCGTCTGCTAAGGCACCGTCTATGCAAACAAAAGCATATCCTTTTTTTACCTGCCTTGAATCGCAGGTAATTCCGCTGACATCCACCAAAGACATCGGACCCGAATAATTTTTAATTAAGTCTTTAATCAACATAATACCAAACCCTTTTATTGTGCTATATCTGCATTTCCTTCGTCAAAGAAATGAACTGTAACCACAGTTCCCGGAGCAACACTTGTTCCGGCAGGAATGCTCTGAATTGAAGATTTAATTTCTCCCGAAGAAGTATTGCCGGAAAATTCGACATTGATACCCGCTTTTGTAGCCACGGAATTTACTTCTCCGGCAGTAAGACCCGTAAGTACCGGGACTGTTACATTTGCGTCTGTTGTATCGTCCGTATATAGTATTACCGTACCGCCGTTATAAATACTTGTTCCGGCTTCGGGCAACTGTTTTACAATTTTAGCACCGTTTCCGACAATTTTATAAGAAAGTTTAAGAGACGACATTTTATCCCTTGCGGTAGCAACATCTGCCCCCGAAAGGTCGGGAACACTGATTGAAATCTTGGAAAGTTCCTCTTCGCTATACTGCGGTTCATGACCCAAGTACGGAAGTACATCTTTCATAATCTTTGCACCGACCGGCGCTGATATAGCACCGCCGTAATATCTGCCAGACATAGGTTCGTCAAGCATAACAAAAACTGCAATATCAGGGTCGTTCATAGGTGCTACACCTACATACGAACCGATATACAAAGCGTTTTTACCGGTTGAAAGAATTTTTGAAATCTTTTGAGATGTACCTGTTTTACCGCCTACTCTATAACCTGCAACAATACCGTTTTTAGCACCGTTTTGAACGACATATTCCAAAAAGTTTTTCAAAGAATCTGAAGTTTCTTTAGATACTACCTGCCTTTTATATGCAGTAGACATAGTTTTTACAACATTATTATCTTCGTCAATCAATTTCTGGGCAACATGGGGTTGAACTAAATATCCGCCGTTTACGGCAGCCGCCGCTATTGAAATCATATGCAAAGGTGTTATATTGAATGTTTGACCGAATGACGATGAAGCAAGTTCAGTAGGTCCCATTTTTTCTTCGGAATGGTAGTTAGTTCCT
The DNA here is from genome assembly GCA_002371985.1 of Ruminococcaceae bacterium UBA3710. Lineage (GTDB taxonomy): Bacteria > Bacillota > Clostridia > Oscillospirales > Acutalibacteraceae > UBA737. The sequence goes on from DFHZ01000172.1 coordinate 1,602, forward strand.
GCTTCGCCCGGTAGGTCTATACCGATTTTTTCTGTAAGCCCGAAAGCCTTAAAGTATTTAGAAAATGTTGTAGGTCCTATCAACTGTCCTATTTGGATAAATGCCGGGTTGCAGGAATTTGACATAGCCTGTGCCAAATTCTGCATACCGTGTCCGCCGACTTTATGGCAGTGGTATGTATTACTTGCAACCATATATGTATAATTACAACCGAATGTACTGTTTGCACTTATAAGTCCTTCTTCAAGACCTACGGCGGCGGTAAATATTTTAAATACGGAACCCGGTTCATAGGTATCCGAAACCGCCTTGTTTCGCCATTGTCTGTTTAGCAGTTCTGATTTTAGTTTTGCCTTTTCTTCGTCGTTTGTGACGGCATCAACCTTCATTTGGTCCTCAAGTGATAATTTAAACGGTTCGTTCGGGTTAAAATCCCCACTAACTGCCATTCCGAGTATCTCACCGTTATTTACATTCATTACTATTGCCGCTCCACGCTCTGCAACCTGCTCTTCGGCAACGGCATCGTCAAGATACTTCTCACAGGTATACTGAATATAAGAGTCAAGAGTTGTAACAATACTATTGCCCTTTTTTGCTTCCTCTAACATCTGATATGTAAAAGGCATATCATTTCCCTTAGCGTTCTTTGCGGCAACTACCCTGCCGGAAATACCGGTAAGTTGATTGTTGTAATAACTCTCAAGTCCTGCAAGTCCTTGGTTATCGTCGCCTACAAAACCCAAAACCGTAGACGCCAATGTATCGTTTGGATAATATCTCTTAGTAGTAGTATCAAGACCTATATAATTTGACAACTTTAAATCTTTGTTATCGGTTATAAATTCTCTCACCTTATCTGCGGTGGCTTTTTCAATCTTTTTCTTTACGATTACATAGTATGAAGACTTTTGTGTCTTTTCGTAAATCTCTTCACGGTCAAGTTCCAATATTTCGGAGAGACCGTCAGCAATAACTCCCCTTACTTCTTTTGCTTCGGATTTACTGATTTTTTTAAAACCGTTAGGAGTAATATAAACCGTCCAAGCGGGAGAAGATGTTGCGAGAGTCTTCATATTTCTATCGAAAATATCGCCTCTCGGTGCTGAAATCAGGGTATCGTAGAGTTGTTGTTCTGATGCCATATTCTGATATTTTTCGCCCTTTAAAACCATTATGTTTACTAAACTGCCCGTAGATACTATTGCCATAATAAGAACTATGCAAATCATAACGATGTTTGCTCTTATTACCATATTTTTGTTTGGTTTTGCCGACATTTATAGCACCTCCGAGCCAAAATAATTACCATTAAAAATAGGCTAAAACGAGAGCTAAGTTCTCTTAACTCTCGTATCGCCATCAGTACAGTATATTACAAAACTGCACCATATATTATTTTTCTTTTGAAACTACAGCCTTTTCGTCTTTAATTGATGCCGTATTATTCTCGTTTGTTCTGATATATTTCACCTGAGATTTATCTTTTTTCTGCATTCCCATTTCGGTTGCTTCAAGTTCAATATTAGCATAGGAAATTCTACGCTCAAACTCAACCTCAAGACTGATTTTTTCACTTTCAACTTCGTTTATCTTAGCCTTGGTTGCATTGATTTGTGAATTTACTTCGTTTATTTGCAGACGCAAAAATATATTTCCGCAAAGAGCCGCCAAAATGAATACACTTACCATAACCGAAAAGGCATAAGCAGAAACCTTTCTTGTCGCGGCTTTACTATTTGAACGAACTTTGCTTTTAGGAAGTTTTACGATATTATCATTTCTGTTTGTGCGTTCCGGTTTTGGCATAAACATATTAAAGTCGTATGCTAAACTATCATTATAATACTTCATATTATTCATAATGTATACTTCCCCTTAAAGTTTTTTTATCACTCGCAGTTTCGCACTTCTGCTTCTTTGATTGTTTTCGAGTTCCTCGCTTGTTGCCGTTATAGGTTTTCTGTTTACAAGTTCTCCCCGAGGTGTCTTTCCGCAAACGCATATCGGTATATCGGGAGGACAGGTACACCCCGTACAAAATTCTTTGAATTTTTGCTTTACTATTCTATCTTCGAGCGAATGAAAAGTAATAACCGAGAGTATACCGTCTTTATTTAATAATTCAAAGGCTTTATCAAGGGCCACTGCAAGGCTGTCAAGTTCACCGTTGACCTCAATTCTTACAGCCTGAAAGCACTTTCTTGCCGGATGCCCCTCTCTTCTATACGAAGCGGGTACCGATTCTGCTATAATTTCGGCAAGTTCCGTGGTGGTTTCAATCGTTTTAACCTTTCTTGCTCTTAATATCGCTTCTGCAATTCTATATGAAAACTTTTCTTCTCCGAAATCTCTGAATATTCTTGTCAAATCTTCTTTTGAATATTCATTTATAACATCTTTGGCACTAAGACCTTTTTGGCTCATTCTCATATCAAGAGGTGCCGTTTTATGATACGAAAAACCTCTCCCGGCAGTATCGAGTTGATAAGAAGATACTCCTAAATCGAGCATTATTCCGTCAACCTTATTGACTCCGATTTCGGCAAGTCGGCTATCCATCTCATCAAAATTGCTCATAATAACCGTCGCATTAAAACCGCTTAATCTTTCGGTAGCAACGGCAACTGCATCAGGGTCCCTGTCAAAAGCATACAAATGACCCGTTGTAAGTCTCTTTGCGATTTCCAACGAATGTCCCGCACCGCCGACAGTTCCGTCCACATATATGCCGTCCGGCTTGATATTTAATGAATTAACAGTTTCGTATAGTAAAACCGACTTATGTACGAATTCCATAACTAAAATTCCAATGTTTCAACAATTTGGGCGACAGATTCAGGAGAATATTGAGCATTCTCTTCTTCCCAAAGACCCGTATTCCATATCTCTAAGTTTGTATCCATACCTATTATGTGTGCTTCGCCTTCTAAATTAGCATATTCACGAAGGGTAGCAGGAATTAGAATTCTTCCCTGCGTATCAAATTCAACATTGAAAGCACCGTCGTACAAGAAACGCTTTACAACACTTGATTTTGCATTAGGAAGACTTCCGATTTTTTCAACAAGTTTTTCCCACTCTTGTGCAGAATAGACGCAAAGACATCTTTTGCCGTATATTCCACGGCAAATCATAAAGGATTCGCCCAACTGTTCCCTGAGTTTTGCAGGAATGGCAAGTCTGCCTTTTTTATCAATATTATGTTGGTATCCACCGTAAAGCAATTTTTGCCACCCCTTTCTTAAAAGTTTTCCACTTTTTCCACACAGTTATCCACATTTATGGAATTTCGCTACACAATTCCACACTTTTATTGTATTATAATACATCAAATAGATAAAATCAAGATTTTTTTATAAAAAAATAAAAAATCCGCAACATTTCTGCTGCGGATACAAAAATAAGCCGAAAACAGTTGTTTTCGGCTTAAAAAATATTTAATTATTTAATTACTCTGTTACTTCTTCAGTAGCAGTAACTTCTTCTGTTTGACCTTCGTCAACATTTACCGGAAGTTCTTCGGTAGTAGCGACAACCTCGTCCTCGCCCTCATTTGCTTTTTCTTCAACTTCTTTTTGAATTAAAGCACGAATAGAAAGGCTTACACGCTTTTTCTCCTCGTCTATTGCAATAATCTTTGCATCAACCTCTTGTCCTACGGTAAGTTCGTCCTGAGGTTTATTGATATGCTTATCGGCAATTTGAGAAATATGGATAAGTCCGTCAACACCGGGTATAATTCTTGCGAAAGCACCGTATGTTGTAAGGCTTACGATTTTAACATTGACAACATCGTCAACATTATACTCGTTCATAAATTTAGTCCAAGGATTATCGGCAGGGTCCTTGTATCCCAAAGAGATTTTCTTTTTCTCCTTGTCGATAGCCTTTACATAAACATCAATTTCATCGCCTACGGAAACAACTTCCGAAGGATTTTTAATTCTTGCCCAAGAAAGTTCGGAAATGTGAACCATTCCGTCAACTCCGCCTAAATCTACGAAAGCACCGTATGTTGTAAGCGAACGAACTGTTCCTTTGAAGCGGTCGCCGACAGCAACGGATTCCCAGAATTTTTCCTGTTCAGCCTTTCTCTCTTCACGAAGTACGCTACGGATTGAGCCGACTGCCTTACGGCCTCTTCCTATCTCAATAATACGGA
>DFHZ01000068.1 GCA_002371985.1 Ruminococcaceae bacterium UBA3710
AGTCGTAAAATCCGCCTGATATAACATCAATAGATACACCGTTTATATTTACAACATTGTTGTTTTCCCAATAAATTTCTGCATCTTCAATACCCGTCTGCCAAAAAACATTTCTTGTCTTCTTAACGGTTTTAAGTTCGCATCTTATTGCGGAGCCTAAGTTGTTTTTTATACGGTACATATTTATTTTGGCAGTATTTTCGGGGTTTTCGGCGGTCATATAATACTCCCCCGAAGGCAGGTCCTTAATATCCGAAAAAATTGCACCTTTTACCATATAAAAAGAGTTCACCAATGTAACAACGAAGGTCAAAACATATATGATAATAATCGGAATTTTTTTCATAATGTTTCTCCTGTTATGTTTTTATTTTCATTTAATGTTTCAATCGTATTATTATACTGAATAACGGCACACTTAGAATGAATCATATAAACCATTGTTAAAAAGGGCAATGTGAATATCAGCGGTAAATAAAGTAATGACAAGAGAACATATACTATCATCCCAAAGAACAAATATATAAAATCAATCTGTGTCCGCCTTGAAATGATTATAGACATTCTCATAGCCTTTATCGGTGTCATAGTATTATCAACAATAAACAAGTAAGGTGCAAGATAGTATTTAAGATTGACAACTATAAAGACGATAAACGATAACACGAAAAGCAACTCGGAAATCGTTGAAAGCAGTGGCGTCCAAAGCGGTATTGCCATACCGAAAAGTTCATATATATCGGTCGAAGCAAAGGCTCCTACAATTATCGCAGGAAGCGATAAAAGCAAATATGATAACAAAAGACGCAAAATGAGCCTGAACACAAATTTAAGAGATTTTCCGTAAAGACTTTTTTCTGAAAAATAGTAAAAAACAGATGAAGGGTTGTCGCATACGCCGTCAAGCAACCTATAAAAAAATCTGAAAGTTCCCAAAAGTAACGGCAAAATCAGGAAACACAGAATTATAACATTTGCGGTTAAAGCCACAGATGTATTTGTTACCATAAGAAGAACATCAAATACCAAAAACAGGATAGCCATAGAAAAAACAAACGGCACAGATGCAATTATTCCTACAAAATGATTTTTTGATAAAACTTCCCTTGCGGTACTTTTCATTTTTCCTACACTCGGTAACATATTTTTCCATTCCCTTTCATCATAATAGTTTTAATTTTGCAAAGTTAGCCATTATTTTTTTTGTACCCACATTTTCAAAAGCGATTTCAAGCAAGGTATCGTTCGACATTGGCGTAACCTTTACTATCATTCCTTTTCCGAAAGTCTTATGCTCAACAGATTGCCCCGAAACATAAGTTTCTTTCGGTGTATCATTCTTTTCAAATGCACTGCTACGGTTTCCAAAAGAACTATAGTTATAGTTTTTCCCCGTTACAGATGTTTTTTGAGTAAATGTCTGACCCGAATAGTATGTATTACTTTCCTTAAAACTATTGACCCTCGCGGTTTCTTTACAATATTCGGATGGAATTTCGGTCAAAAATCTTGAGGGCATATTCCTTGTTGTAGAGCCATAAAGCATTCTTGTTGAAGCATTGGTTATATGCAAATCCTTTTTTGCTCTGGTTATTGCAACATAAGCAAGGCGTCTTTCCTCTTCAAGTTCGCTCTCTCCACCGTAAATAGTTTGGTTTCCTGGAAAAATGCTCTCTTCCATACCTACTAAGTATACATGGTCAAATTCAAGTCCCTTTGCCGAATGAATTGTCATCATAACCGCTTTATCATCAGTTTCATCCATAGAATCAATATCACTTACAAGTGCTATTTCTTCTAAAAAAGCGGATAATGTAGGCTCGTCTGCTTCTTCCTCAAAAATCTTTATGGTAGATGCAAATTCCTTAACATTTTCGGCTCTTTCCTGAGATTTAGGGTCGGTAGTATCCATAAGCAACATATCCATATATCCTGTTCGCCTTAACATCTCATCAAAAAGTTCGCTTACGGACATTTCGCCGGTTTTTTCTTCTAAATCTCTTATCATATTGCAAAATTCTGCAAGTTTCTGCGAGGCTCTTGATATATTAGGGTAGTTTTCGGCATTTTCAAAGACCTCAAACAAGGACATCGAAAGCATATCTGCAATAGCGGTGGCATTATTAACCGTTGTATCGCCTATACCTCTTTTAGGCTCGTTGATAACTCGCTTTAATCTGACATTATCTTTAGGGTTATTTATAAGGTTTAAATATGCCAAAACATCTTTTATTTCTTTTCGCTCGTAAAACCTGTTTCCGCCTATAACCGAATACGGAATACCGCTTCTTGCAAAGGCATTTTCTATGGCAGCCGATTGAGCGTTCATACGGTATAAAACGGCATTATCAGAGAATTTTCCGCCCTGTCTCACATTTTCGAGAATTAAATCGGCAACATATTTTGCCTCATCCCGCTCGTCAAAAGATGTATGAACATCAATAAGATCGCCGTCCCCCTTATCGGTCCAAAGGGTTTTCCCTTTCCTACCCAAATTGTTCTTTATAACAGCATTGGCAGCATTAAGGATATTACCTGTTGAGCGATAGTTTTGTTCAAGTCTTATTACCGAAGAATTTTTATATTCGTCTTCAAAACTTAAAATATTTTCGATTGTTGCTCCTCTGAAACGGTATATACTTTGGTCATCGTCTCCCACAACGCAAATATTGCCGTGTACTCCCGCTAAAAGGCTTATAAGTTCATACTGAGCATGGTTAGTATCCTGATACTCGTCAACCATAATATATTTTGCCCTATTACCGTAAAGAGAAAGTAAATCGCTGTCTTTTTTAAAAAGTTCGACGGTGAGATTTATCATATCGTCAAAATCCATAGCATCGTTGTTTTTGAGTTCTGCGTTATATATCTTATAAAGTTTTGCGACCGTTTTAAGCCTTGTATCGTTTCCGACAGAAGTTTCATACTCTTCGGGGGATATGAGCGAATCTTTAGCAGAAGAGATGTGAGAAAGAACACTTCTTATCGGGAACATTTTTTCTTCGATACCGTTTTTCTTCATTATGTCCTTCATAAGACGCTTTTGGTCATCGGTATCATATATTGTAAAATGTGAAGAATATCCCAAAACTTCGGCATTTCTTCTGAGTATCTTTCCGCAAACGGAATGGAATGTACCAGCCCAGATGTCCGCACCTACATTTCCGAGTTTAGCCGAAATCCTTGATTTTAATTCACCTGCCGCCTTATTTGTAAAGGTAATCGCAAGAATTTCCCACGGCTTTGGTGCATCAACACTCCAAACATCCGAGATCAGTTTATCGGTTTTGCCCTCAAGATAATCTATAGCATTTTCGATTTCTTCTTCCGAATAGAACGGCTCAAAATCGCTATTGTACGCATTTCCGTATTTTACCAAATTAGCAATACGATTGACAAGAACGGTGGTTTTTCCGCTGCCTGCACCTGCCAATACCAAAACAGGGCCGTTAACCGTTGTAACAGCCTCAAACTGCCGTTCATTCATATTGCTGAAATCTTTTTCAATTAGTTTTTTTCTAAGTGTAATAAAATCCATAAAACTGCTCTTTACTTATTATTGTCAAACAAAAAAGGTGATATTTGTTTCAGTAATTCTCCAGATGTTTCGCAATGTGCTCTGACCGTAATCGGTTTTGTAAGGTCAAGGCTGAATACACCCATAATTGATTTTGCATTAACTATATATTTTCCTGATAATAATTCAACATCATAATCCTTTGATGCGGCTATATCAACAAATTTTTTAACATCGTCAAACTGGCTGAGCATAATTGTTTTTTCAAGCATTTTTTCAGTCCCCATTTTTAATTATTCTATAATATAAAGTCCGGATTTAAGCAATACATACCTGTTTTCCGAGTGTTCAACATAGGAATATACGCTTTCCGAAAATTCTTCTTTTTCTTCTACAACATAAGAAGATAAATCAACAGATATAAGTTTATTTGAACCAGAATTACTTATTGTTGCAGTATCTCCCGAAATGAAAATATCGGTCGGCTTATCGAAAGGAGAGTTTTTTCCGCCAATGCGAAGTTCCTCTCGCATAGTATTAAGATTAAATCTTATAAGAACACCTGCACTGCTGTAACAAGCCCAAATACTGTTCTTATATGCCGAAATATCGGAAGGTGCCTCTCCCCTGTAATTGAGATTTCCGCTCCAAACAGGCATTCCAGACCCGTCGATCAGATACGCATTTCCAGTATCGGAAAGCAGACACAAATACCCGTTTGAAAGTTCGGTGGTTTTTGCCAAAATATAATTACTTGTAAGTTCGCTTATGGTTTTAAAATTAGTTCCGAACTTTGAAAGCAGGTATATGTTTTTTGCGACATCCATAGTTTCTTTTCCGTCGTCGCTTAACATTTTATACCCAACGCATACCGTATTCTCATAAAAACTTTTACAGTACGAAAATACGAAATCGTCATTTTTAACTACAAGTTCGTAAACTTCTCCATCAAAAATTCTTCTCATTATTATCCCTCAAAAATCTTATTATCTTCTGAAACTGCCTTTGCCGCAAGAAGTATTCCTATCTTCGCCGAAGCAAAATTTATACCGCCTTGAAGCCATACTGCAAACGGTTCTCTGAGAGGTCCGTCTGCCGAAAGTTCTATTGATGCCCCAAGCGTGAAAGCACCTGCCGCCATAATTACTTTATCCGTATAACCGGGCATTTCCCAAGGCTCAGGCACGACAAAAGAGTCTATAGGCGAGCCCGACTGTAAACCTTTACAAAATGCTATAAGGCTATCGCTCTTTTTTAGTATTACAGATTCTATTATATCGGCTCTTTTTTCGTTGTATTTCGGCGTTGCTTCATATCCTAAAAGTTCAAAAACAGCCGCCGCATATATTGCAGTTTTCAAGGCTTCGCCGACTACATGAGGTGCAGAAAAAAGTCCCATATAAAGTTCTCTGTTAAGACCTAATGTCGCCCCGACTTCCCTACCTACACCGGCACATGTCATTCTATGAGAACACATTTCTATATACTTATGTTTTCCTGCTATATAACCGCCACAAGGAGCAATTCCGCCACCGAGGTTTTTTATGAGAGAACCTGCCATAAGGTCGGCTCCGACCTGCGTCGGCTCCATTTTCTCGACAAATTCACCGTAACAGTTATCAACCATAATTATTGTATCGGGCGAAACAGATTTAACCGTATCGCAAAGCCTTTTTATGCTTTCGATTGACAAACTCGGTCTTGTACTATACCCACGGGAACGCTGTATATATGCCATTTTGTATTTTTTTGCTGACAATTCGGTCTTTATTGCATTTATATCGGGCATACCGTCTTTATCCAAATCAACCTGATTATATTTAATACCGAAATCAGCCAGCGAGCCGTCTTCTTTACTATCTATACCGAAAACACCGGTAATTGTGTCATAAGGTCTGCCCGTAAGACACAAAACACTGTCATTTGGTCTGAGAATACCGAACAATGCAACCGACAATGTATGAGTACCCGAAGCAAAACTATGCCTTATAAGTGCATCTTCCGAGCCGAAGCAGTCAGCAACTATTTTATCGAGTGTATCCCTACCTATATCGCCGTAACCGTATCCCGTAGAAATTCCGAGATGGGCTTCGCTTACCCTGTTATCTATAAAAGCCTTTAAAACCTTTTCGGTGTTATACTGCGAAATTTCGTCTACCGTAGCAAAATGCTCTTTTGTAGTTTCAAGTGCTTTTTTATCTAAATTTTTAATCTTTTCGTCAAATTCAAAGAAACTCATTATTCCTCCAATATCCTGCCAAGTAAATAGGAACAAAACCGTTTTTTATGTAAAATTCTTTCACCTTTTCGGTAGCACACACCAAAACAGGTATACCTTTATTTTCCGAGATTATTCCTTTAAGGCAAATACTCCCAAGCCCTTTTTCTTTACTCGCCAATGCGTGAATTAAAACATTTTCCGTTCCGATAGACAATGCAACCGCCTTATCGGAAACACCGAAAACTTTAAGCCGGCCTTTATTAAGCCTAAGGCAATAATCGGTTGCAAAGTGCTTAAAATCGGGCAGTTCCAAATTACAGTCTTTTAATATTTTGTAAACCGTATCGCTTGAAAACTTGTCCGATTTTAAATCGTACACAGCATCCGAACTGTATTTCAAAACAGTAACAATATCCGAAACATCAAAAATTCCAAGCCCTTTAAGTATTGTTTCATTTGAAAAAATACTTTTGGGGTTAATAACTTTTATAAACTCTTTGAGCTCTACAAAATCGGCACTTTTTCCGTCGATTGTCATATTGCCGTCAAGCAAGGATATGGATATATCGGTATTTTCCTGCTTCCAAAACAATGCTATATCGTTATAGCACTTAAATATCTCAAAGAGTTTTATCCCCTCGGCGGTATTTAAGTTGCACTTTACTTCATTTTCAAGCGAAATCATTAAACTTTACCTTCGGCAATACCTTTAAGCATAAATTCGGCAAGTTGCCTTGCACTTAAAATATCTCTCTTATCGGCAACTGAATTTGCAGAATGAATATACCTGCAAGGAACAGAAAGTGCTATTGTTTTTACCCCGCCACGGGATAAATGTACAACACCTGAATTATTGCCACCGGCTACGGCTGATTTCGGTTGACACTTAATGCCGGAATTTAAAGCGAACTCATAATACTCTCGGTCATAAACGGTCATTCTATCCATAAAAGACACCGCTACACCGTTTCCGAGAACACAGACCTGCTTTTCCTTAGGTACATCTGCAATATCGGCGGCAGTTGTACTTTCAAGCACGATAGCACTATCGGGGTTTATGCTGAATGTTGCGGTCTTTGCCCCACCGGCTCCGATTTCCTCTCTTGTAGAAAAAACGGCATAAAAATCATATTCGTCAAAGTTTCTTATAATATCAATCAGAATAGCACAGCCTATTCTGTCGTCAAGTGCCTTTGAAATGATTTTTTCGTCTGTTTCGCAGTATTCACTGCAAATAACCGCTCTGTCGCCTAATGATACGATACTTTCCGCTTCTTGCTTAGATGAAGCACCAATATCTATATAAAGACTTTCTGCGTTTGGCAGTTTTTTGCGTTCCTCTGCACCTGCAAGATGCACCGGCTTAAAACCGACAACACCATAAACCTTATTTTCTATAAGCACTCTTCGGGCTATCATAACCGAAGTATCTATTCCGCCTACATTTGAAAATCTCAAAAAGCCGTCGGGTGTAATTGATTTTATTATAAAACCTATTTCATCCATATGTGCATCAAGCATTATTTTCTTTTGAGGGGTTTTCTTTCCTTTTTTAAAGCAGATAAGATTACCGAGATTATCTGTCTTTATTTCGCAATAATCTTTTATTTGCTCTATTATAAAATCTCTTACGCTTTTTTCGTCGCCGGAGGTTGCATTCAATTCACAAAGTGATTTCAAATTACTGAACATCAAGCATTCCCCCTGACAAAATATACTTTTCGATAATATCACAAGTAGACTTAATATCTGTCAAATCGACTATTTCGCAATCGGTATGCATATTCCTGAGCGGAATAGAAATAAGTCCCGTTCTGACGCCTTTTCCGCTTACCGAAATAACATCGGAGTCGGTGCCCGTTCTTCTGCCCATAACCTCATTTTGATACGGTATGCCATTATCTGATGCTGTTTTATTAAGTTTATCGGTCATATCCCTATCAAGAACGGGTGAAATGCCTATCATAGCACCTTTTGAAAGACACCCGCCGTCATTTTCGGTAACATCGGGAGCGGTTGCAAAGGTTACATCAACGGCGATAGCCTCGTCGGGAGAAATCTTGAAGGTTGCGGGAATGGCACCTCGCATACCGAGTTCTTCCCCATCGACAACAGAAAAGACAACATTTATCGGAAGTTCTTTACCGCTTAATCTTTTTGCGAGTTCCAAAAGAACTGCAATACCTGCTCTATCGTCAAAAGATTTACCGACAACCTTATTGCCTGATAATTCTTTAGGTTCTGCCGAATATGTTACGGTATCGCCGACAAGGATCAGTTCCTTTGCTCTCGCACCTAAACAGGTATCTATTTTTATCTTTGAAAGGTCATCATATTCGATTTCACCGCTTGAAATATGTGGCGGTGTACTTACAAAAACACCTTTTATTTTTTCTTTGCCGTGGATAAGTACCATTTTTGCCGGAAGTGTTTTAATATCTATTCCTCCGGCATTTGCAACCGTTACAAAGCCTTCGTCGTCAACATTTGTAACTACAAAAGAAACTTCGTCAATATGAGCATCAAGCATCAGAGTATAGTCGCTTGTTCCCTTTAAAAAACCGCAAAAACTCATATTCTCGTCATTCTTTTGGCATTCGCAGTATTTTTTCATTTCGTTAAATGCAATGTCCCTTGCCTGCCTTACATTTATTGCACCGTAAGCACTCGAAAGGCAAAAAAGCATATCTTTTATATATTTCATAGATTATTGACAATCTCCTTAAAGTGGTTGCCTCGCTTAACAAAGTTAGGATAAGCATCAAAACTTGCACAGGCAGGGCTTAAAGTTACAATATCTCCCTTTTCGGCTGTCTTGTATATTTTTTCCACGGCCTGCGGTATATCCTTTGTTCTTATAATTTGCGGACTACCTTTATAATCAGGGTAATTTTTAAGTGTATTTTCGATTTTTTCGGCAGTATCTCCGCAGAGATACAGCGTTTTAACCTTGCTTACGATATATGGCATCATAGGCTCAAAAGGAATATGCTTATCGTATCCTCCTGCGATAAGAATGACCTTTTGGTCAAACGCTTTAAGTCCGGCAATAGTTCTTGTAGGTGATGATGCTATAGAATCGTTATAATACTTAACCCCGTTTACCTCACGGACAAACTCAATTCTATGCTCCACTCCCATAAACTCACGGGCAACCTTTTTTATTGAATCAAGCGAAACATATCCCCAAACCGCCGTAATTGCCGCTAAATAATTAGCAACATTATGGTCGCCGATTACGGCAATATCTTTACGGTTGATTACGGGAACATCTATACCTCTGTATGCCATATGCAAATTGCCCTTTTCGTCAAGCCATGCTCCGTTATTAAGTTTTCTTTCCATACTAAAGCCAAGCGATTGCCCTCTGACAAACTGCCTGAACCCTTCGGTAATTTCATTATCCCTATTAAGGACGGTCCTTGAAAAAGCATTCTGATGAAGAAGAATATTTTTCTTTGCCTCAATATATTCGTCCATATCTTTATGAATATCGAGATGGTTTGGTGCTACATTTGTTACAACCGCAACATCAGGGCTTTTTCTCATTGAAATAAGTTGGAAAGAAGAAAGTTCAACAACAACAAAGTCCTTTTCGGTAATGTTTTCAATTTCGGGGAGAAGCGGTACTCCGATATTTCCGCCCACAAAGACCCTTTTACCGTCTGCTTCAAGCATTTTTGAAATAAGTGTTGTAGTGGTTGTTTTGCCGTCCGAACCGGTTACCGCAAAAATTGTTGCGGGACAAAGGTCAAAAAAGACTTCCATTTCGCTTGTAACGGCAATGCCCCGTTTTCTCGCCCTTTCAAGTTCGGGAAGATTAAAACTCATACCGGGAGTTCTGAAAATAATATCTACTTCGAGGTCTTCAAGATAGTTTTCACCTAATTTAAGTTCGGCACCGGCACTCTCCAACTCTTCGGCAATTTCTCCGATTTGTTCACGGCTTCGCCTATCACAGGCGATTACCCTTGCACCTTTTTCAAGAAAGTTTAAAATAAGCGGAGTATTACTCACACCTATTCCGCACATCGCAATTTTTTTGCCGCTTAATTTTTCAAAAAACTGTTTACAGTCCATTGTAAATCTCCTTAAAAATTATCAATAGATATTTCTTGTTTAAGATTATTCTTTTCCAAATACTCTTCAAGGCACAGACCGGATTTATTGATTTTCTTTGCCATATCTATTCCGACAAATCTCCAGTGCCAAGATTCGTAAATAACCCCTGTTATACTTTGTTTATCTTTAGGATAGCGAAGAATGAAACCGTAATCTTCGGCATTCTCTTTCATCCATTCGTACATAGGCGTATTTTCAAAAGCATCATCCGCCATATTGAAGTCCGCACAAATTCCGGTATTGTGTTCGCTTGTTCCGGGTCTTGCAACAACAGTAGCGGCAAGTTCTTCATCCCCGCCTACTCTTTCTACCTGCTTTCTGAAAAGTGCTTCCTGGTCGGCATAACTTCTGAACGGAGACCAGACTTTAAGGTTTACACCGTCCGCCTGAGCCGCCCTCACCATTGCGGTTATATACGGATAAACACTCTTGTGAATTTTGGTAACATAGTTATTATTGCGAAGTTCCGGCTCTATCTCCACAAGGTCTTTTCTGATTTCGCTGTCATAATTATCGGGGAGTGGATTTTTTCCGTTTACAAGCATTAAATTCTTATATGCCTTATCAAGACCGTTTACGGTCGATGTATCAACAATCTTTTCGGCATTCTCGTCCACAGAACTTGCTTCGTTATCGGAACTTTCTTCATTCTTTGAAGTTGCTCTTTCCGAGGCTTTTGAAGCCGTTTCTTTTTCCTCGCTTTTACCCTTGGTTTTTCCGCAGGAAACAACAGAAACTATTATCCCGATTATAACCAAAAAAACAAGCAAAACCGATAGGATAAACCTGCGCCTTTTTCTTATTGCTCTTTCTCGTCTTGTCATAATTATCAAAATCTTCTTTCCTATTCGTCGAGTTTAAGAACTGCCATAAATGCATCTTTCGGAACTTCAACCGAGCCTAAGCGACGCATTTTCTTCTTGCCCTCTTTTTGCTTTTCAAGCAATTTCTTTTTACGGGTTATATCACCGCCGTAACACTTAGCCAAAACATCTTTTCTCATAGCCTTGACCGTTTCTCTTGCAATTATTTTTCCGCCGACCGCTACTTGAACGGGAACCTCAAAAAGTTGTCTTGGGATATAATCTTTGAGTTTTTCGGCTATTCTTCTTGCCCTTCCGTAAGCATTTGAAGAATGGACTATGAAAGAAAGGGCGTCAACTGTATCTCCTGCCAACATAACATCAAGTTTAACAAGGGATGATTTTTTATATCCCGACGGCTCATAGTCATAACTCGCATAGCCTTTTGTTCTTGATTTAAGGGCATCGAAAAAGTCATAAACTATTTCGCCCATCGGCATAATATAGTGTATATCAACACGGTCGCCCATATACTTCATATCGATATAATCGCCTCTTCGTTCTTCGCAAAGTTGCATAATTGTACCGACAAATTCGCTCGGCGAATAGATATGAACATTTGCCACGGGTTCGAGAGATTCTTGCACCGTTGCAGGTTCAGGATAATTGGTCGGGTTATCTACAAACACCGTTTCGCCGTTTGTAAGTTTAAATTCATAAACAACGCTTGGTGCGGTTGTGATAATATCGAGATTATATTCTCTTTCAAGTCTTTCCTCGATAATTTCCATATGAAGAAGTCCCAAAAAGCCACATCTGAAACCAAAGCCCAAAGCCTTTGAAGTTTCGGGTTCAAAAAGCAAAGACGCATCATTAAGTTGAAGTTTTTCGAGTGCTTCCCTTAAATCGGGATACTTAGCCCCGTCGGCAGGGTAAATACCGCAAAATACAACCGGTTTAACATTCTTATAACCCGGCAGAGCCTCGTCGGCACTTCTTTCAAAATGGGTTATCGTATCGCCGACTCTCGCTTCGGAAACGGTTTTTATGGATGCCGAAAGGTATCCGACCTCTCCTGCCTCAAGAACATCGCAGGGAACAAATGCCGTCGCACTCTTTCTGCCTATTTCAACGACATCAAATTCGGCACCCGTTGCCATCATCTTTATTTTGTCGCCTGTCTTAAGTTTTCCGCTTACAACTCTGAAATATACAATTACACCTTTATATGGGTCATAATACGAATCGAAAATAAGGGCTTTAAGAGGTGCATTTCTATCGCCCTTTGGTGCCGGAACATTATTTACTATAAGTTCCAGAACCTGCTCGACATTAAGCCCCGTTTTTGCAGAAATAAGGGGTGCCTCATCGGCAGGAATACCGATAATGTCTTCTATCTCTTTTTTAATTCTTTCCGGCTCGGCAGACGGCAGGTCGATTTTGTTTATAACAGGCAGAATTTCAAGACCGTGGTCAACGGCAAGATAGGTGTTTGCAAGAGTTTGAGCCTCTATTCCCTGCGAAGCATCCACAACAAGAATTGCACCTTCACATGCGGCAAGAGAACGGGAAACCTCATAGTTAAAGTCAACATGTCCCGGAGTGTCTATAAGGTTTAGTTCATACTGCTTACCGTCTTTTGAATTATAAAAAAGCGTAACAGAATGAGCCTTAATGGTAATACCTCTTTCTCTTTCAAGGTCCATACTATCAAGAATTTGCTCTTCCATATCCCTTGTTGCAACCGACTCTGTCAGTTCCAAAAGTCTGTCGGCAAGGGTAGATTTACCGTGGTCAATGTGTGCTACTATACAAAAATTTCTTATATTTTCAAGTGGGAAAGACAAAATAATTTCTCCTTATTATTCATACTCAAATTTTTATACAATTATACAAATAATATAATATCATATTATATATTATAATACAAGCAAATTAACACATTTTTTACATTTTAAGGTAACAAAAAAATCGACGCCTGTCGGCGTCGAAATAAAAATTCTTTATTTCCTTTTACATTTATCAAAATTAGGATTAAATGCGTAAAAATTCTTTGAGTCTAACCTGTCGGTTGTAAGCCTTAAAGCCTCGCCGAATCGCTGATAGTGGACAATTTCCCGTTCTCTTAAAAATTTGAGAGGTTCCAAAATATCAGGATCGTCAATAAGCCTTATAAGGTTATCATAGGTAACCCTCGCTTTTTGTTCGGCTGCCAAGTCCTCATGCAAATCAGCCAAAATATCGCCTTTTGACTGAATATAAGTTGCAGTCCACGGTGTGCTTGAAGCCGCAACAGGATAAACGCTTAATGTGTGGTCGACAAAATAGTTTTCAAACGGAGTGCCCTTGATTTCGTCTTCCTTAAGATTTCTTGTAAGTTGGTGAACCATAGCACAAATCATTTCCATATGTGCGAGTTCCTCAGTACCGATATCCGTAAGCATACCTTTAACCTCGTTGTAAGGCATTCCGTATCGCTGGGTCAAATATCTGAGCGACGCACCGAGTTCACCGTCAGGACCGCCGTACTGACTTATGATTATCTGTGCATACTTAGGGTTTGCGTTTTTTATTTTTATGGGGTATTGCAGTCTTTTATCGTATTGCCACATTATTCATCGCCCTCCCAAGGCCAAGGTCCGTCTATCCAACTCCAAGGCACCTTTGCTTTAACATCGCCGACATGGGTTATATAATCACCGTATTTCTGCTCATAATCATTTATCAAATCCGAGCGTTCTTTACGGTAACTGTTTAAAAGTTCTATTGCCTTAATGTTTTGCGGATGAGAATCTAAAAACAAATTTATATCGTGAATGGAAAAGTCTACCGCAGATATTTTTTTAAGCATTTCTTGCTTTTCATCTAACAAAGTGTATTCCTCCCGATGAAAGGTTTGTCGATATTCTTAAAAAGTGTTCCGTTTTTAAGAGCATCTTCGGCTGAATATATTTCCGTAATAGGTTGCATATTTACAAAAGCCATTGTAAGAACAGGCTCTTTTACATCAGGCTTTGTAATAATAAAGGACGAAACATTTTTATCATTAGAATTATTAGCCATTATCATATCTCCTTTTAATATTTGTCCTATAACAGTTTATTTTGAAATTTGATTTTTGACACAAAAAAGGGTTTATCTTTAAAAGATAAACCCACAAATTTAAAAAGAATATATTATAATTCCCAAAACCGCCGAAAGAATTATCATAAGTATAGGTTTTGTTTTCTTTTTAAAAACATATTTAAAAAGAAAATGAACTGCAAGAATGATAAGAAGAATGATAAAACCTCTTATATTAAATTTAATTTCTTCGGATATTGTTTTAATGCCTAAAACCGAACTTAGTCCCATAGTAACAGCCGTACCTAAAATAAGAGCTACAACGCAGGGTTTTACTCCGTCTATAAACGCTTTGACACTTGGTCTTTTAAGAAGTCCCGAAGCGACGGAAGCGATAATAAGAATAATAACAAATGACGGTAAAACAACACCCAAAGTTGCCAAAAATGAGCCTGATATACCGCCCTGACTTGCACCTATGAATGTTGCCATATTTATAGCAATAGGACCGGGCGTTGATTCCGAAACGGCAATAAAGTTTAAAAGTTCGCCCTCGGTAAGCCAGCCGTTTGACACGACAATTTCCCGAATAAGTGAAATCATACCGTAGCCACCGCCGAAAGATACCGCCCCGATTTCTAAAAAGGTTAAGAAAAGTTTTAAATAAATCATTTTTCTTTTCCGCCTTTCAGAAACGGCTTAACGGCATATAAAATCAATCCCGTCAAACCGCAAATCAGTATATAATAAATAGCAGAAAACTTGACCGAAAGGAGCGAAAAGCAAATAAAGACTGTTAAGACAACACCAAAAATTATTTTATTAAAAATACCGTCTTTAACATTTTTAAACATTTTAATTCCAGCACTGAATATCAGGTAAACCACGCATACTTGAATACCTTTAAACGCATAGGTTACATATTTAAAGTTAAGAAATTTATCAAAGAAAAGAGAGATTAAGAATATTATGAAAAATGACGGTATGCAAATTGCAAGGGTTGAAAAAAAAGAGCCCCAAAAACCTGCCATTTTATATCCTATAAATGTAGCACTGTTTATTGCAATAGGACCGGGTGTCGACTCCGCTATTGCGATTATCTCCAAAAAATCGTCCTCGTTTATCCATTTTTTTTGCGAAACAAATTCGTTTTGCAAGAGTGCTATCATCGCATATCCGCCGCCAAAGGTAAAAGCACCTATCTTTAAAAATGTAATAAATAGTTT
>DFHZ01000183.1 GCA_002371985.1 Ruminococcaceae bacterium UBA3710
CATACAAGATGGGCAACTCACGGTGTTCCGTCTATTGAAAATGCCCATCCTCACTTTAGCGAGGATAAAAAATTTGCCGTTGTTCATAACGGTATAATAGAAAACTATTCTACTTTAAAAAAACAACTCATCAGCGAAGGTGTAAATTTTGTAAGCGAGACAGACACAGAGGTTGTTCCGCAACTTTTATCAAAATATTATGACGGCGATATTAAAGCGACCGTTAAAAAAGTTATCAGTATGCTTGAGGGTTCTTTTGCTCTTGGCATTATTTGCAAAGATTTTCCTGATACTTTAATAGCCGCAAAAAAATTCAGTCCCTTAATAGTAGGTCTTTCAAAAAATGAAAACATAATCGCTTCTGATGTTACCGCTATTGCTTCTCTTACAAAAGATATTGTATATCTTGAAGACGGCGAATTTGCTTTCCTTTCTCCCGATAGCGTTAAATTCTATAATTCAGAGGGAGAGGAAATCAAAAAGTCCGTTTCGCAGATTACTTGGGATGTTTCCGCCGCTGAAAAGGGCGGTTATGACCACTTTATGATGAAAGAAATCTTTGAACAACCAAAAGCCATAAAGCAAACCTTATCGGGAAGAATTAAAGACGGTCAAGTTGTTTTTGAAGATTTTAAGTTAACCGAAGAAAAACTTAAACTAATAAATAAAATTGTTATAGTTGCCTGTGGTTCGGCATATCACGCAGGAATGGTAGGCAAATATGTTATCGAAGATATGGCAAGAATTCCTTGTGATGTTGAACTTGCAAGTGAATTCAGGTACAGAAGACCTATTGTTGACGATAAAACACTAACTATCATTATAAGTCAGTCAGGCGAAACCGCAGATACACTTGCCGCTTTAAAGGAAGCAAAGAAACTCGGTTCCCATATTATTTCGATAGTAAATGTCGTAGGCAGTTCTATTGCAAAAGCCGCCGACGATGTTATATATACTTGGGCAGGACCCGAAATTGCCGTTGCTACAACAAAAGGATACAGTACCCAAGTAGCAGTTATGTATCTGTTTGCCGCTTGGTGTGCAAAAATTCTTAAGACTATGAGCGACAGCGAAATTTCAAAGTTTTTAGACGATGTTAAAGCAATTCCGCAAAAAATTGAAGAAGTATTAAAACAAAACGACAGAATTAAAGAAATGGCTAAAAGACAAATTAATACTTCTTCCCTATTCTTTATCGGAAGAAATCTTGATTATGCCGTTTCACTTGAAGCATCGCTTAAACTCAAAGAAATATCCTATATTCATTCTGAGGCTTATGCCGCAGGAGAACTTAAACACGGAACTATATCTCTGATTGAAGACGGCAGAACGGTTATTGCTCTTTCTTGCTACAACGATTTGGCGGATAAAATGCTTAGTAATATTAAAGAAGTTGCAGCCCGTGGGGCCTATGTTATCACTTGTGCTAACGAGGGCGATACTGCTTTTGAAAAAGAATCAGACGAAATGATTTACATTCCGAAAGTAGATAAAAGGCTTATTGCTTCTATTGAGGTTATTCCTTTCCAGGTTTATGCTTACTATGTTTCTTACCATAAAGGACTTGATATTGACAAACCGAGAAACCTTGCAAAATCGGTTACAGTTGAATAAAGAATGTGCATATAAAAAAGTTCGGCTTTCGCCGAACTTTTTTATACCTTTATTGCTCTTTTAATCAGTTTTATTATCAGTGGCACTATTATCGCAAAAATAACAGCAGTGATGACCCCTGCAATAATTCTGTTTACAAGGGAAATACCGAACAGTGCAACAGGATAATGATATATTTTTGCATCCACATACATAACAAATGTATTTATTGCCGTTACAAGCAACGAAGAAACAATAGTTTCTATAACCAAAATATAAGGCTTCAAACTCTTGTTAAAAAGAAGGAACAACAGCCCCATTACAATGCCTCGAAATGTTGCAGGGCAAACCCAAAGAATTGTAGTAGCCGTAAACCCATAAGATAACATTTGACCTATAAAAGCACCTACAAAGCCAACTGCTCCTGCCCATAGGGGTCCAAAAAGAATTGCCGCTATAATTACAGGCAAACCGCTTACAGACAGTTTAAGCGTTCCGCCAAACGGAGCACTAAGACTTACTGCCAGCAAGTCAAGCCCGACATAGAGTGCCGACAATACGGCACAAATACAAATTTTTACTGTGTTTTTATTCATAAAAAATACCTCCTATCATCCGACTTCCGAATAATAAGAGGCTGTTTTTCACCTTAATAATTCGGCAGCGGGATGCGATGATAAAACCGTGAATAAAATTCTTCGTCTGTTTGTCAACTCCCCGTACAAACAGCACTTAACGCTTTATCATCTACTCTGCAAATCAAAATTTATGTTTTAATTAAAATATAGCAACAACTGCACCGGCATAGGTGTCCTCGATATACTTCTTAACTGCATTTGTTTTTAATGCATCTAAAAGAACGGTTGTCTTTTCGCTATTTTCGTTGCCCTTTTGTACCGCAATGAT
Source organism: Ruminococcaceae bacterium UBA3710 (assembly GCA_002371985.1). GTDB lineage: Bacteria > Bacillota > Clostridia > Oscillospirales > Acutalibacteraceae > UBA737. The sequence goes on from DFHZ01000183.1 coordinate 2,500, forward strand.
ATTTGCATAGGTCTGAGCGGCATCGCCCTTTGCATCTTCTGTTGCCAAAGCATCGGCAATTTTAAGACCGGCACCTATTGCATAATTTCCGTTGATTACGGCTATTGTTCCCTCTTTGGAATTTTTAAGTTGAGCAGGAACAGTATCGGCTTGAACTGCCTGAATATCGTATCCGCCGTTATCTACAATGTCAAGTGTTGTAACACCCTTTTCGGCACTTGCGTCTTCGGGCAATTTAATAAGGTTTTCCTGTGCCAAAAGCAAGAGCGCACGGGTTTCATTACTGTCATCAGCAGGGATAAGAATAGTAGCACCTGATTTGAGTTCTGAAAGATTGCTCACGGAATTTCCGTAAATTCCGAACGGCTCATAGTGAATTAAACCGGCAGAAACAAGGTCGGTGCCGTTAGATTTGTTATAAGAGTTTAAGTACGGCGTATGTTGGAAATAGTTTGCATCAATAGTTCCGTCTGTCAATGCCTGATTAGGTAAAACATAATCGTCATAAACAACGATTTTTAATGTATAACCTTTTTCCTCAACTGCGTCCTTTACCTGTTCAAGGATTTCTGCGTGTGGTGTAGCACTTGCACCTACGGTGATTGTTTTGTCGTCTGCCTTATCTTTCTTACCGCAACCTGCTAATGCTACAAGCGAAACGGTTAATGCCAAGGCTAATACTAATGCTAACAGTTTTTTCATTTTAATTTCTCCTTTAATATGTTTTTTATTTATTATCGTTGACGCTTGTCAACTTTACGAGCAATATACATTCCGATTTCCTGAATGATTTGTACTATTATTATGGTCAACGCAACGCAAATCCAAATTATATCGCTGTTTGACCTTTGATGTCCCCAGACAATGGCTATCTGTCCGAGTCCTCCGCCACCTATTGTACTTGCCATGGCAGAGTACCCTAAAATAGTAACTGTTGAAATAACAGCACCCACTATCAAAGACGGTTTTGCTTCCGGAATAAGTACCTTAGTAACAATTTTAAATGACGGTGTACCCATGGCCTTTGCTGCCTCGATAACTCCGGCATCGACCTCTTTTATTGAAGATTCTGTCATTCGGGCTACATACGGTGCTGCGGCAATAATAAGCATTACCACCATTGCACTGTTTCCAAGACTTGTACCTACAATAAAATTTGCCACCGGCAACATTGCCACCATTAAAATAATAAAAGGTATACTTCTGAAAGCATTTACAATTACACTTAAAGTTTTATTGATAAATCTATTTGGGCAAATGCCGTCTTTATCTGTTACGCAAAGAACAAGTCCAAGCGGTAAACCGATTATGTATGCAACAACGGTTGAAAGCAATGTCATATAAATGGTTTCCCAAACACCCATTTGGAGTATATGGTTTTCCCAAAGTTTCATAAATGTCTCGCTGAACATTAAACTTCCTCCCTCTTGAAATCAAGATTATGGGCTAAAAGCCATTCTATTACCTTGTCAGCACCCCGTTTATCCTCCGGCAAACGGATTACCATTTGCCCGAATAACTTGCCGTCAAAATCTTTTGTATCGGCAAACATAATGCTGACCTGAACCTGACACTCTAAAACAAGGGCGGAAATTATCGGTTCATTGGTCGACTCGCCGTTAAATACAATACGAACCGCCTGAGTTCCGATTTTACTCTGCTTTTTCGGCAAAATCAGTTCCTTTGCAATTTGCGATTTAGGACTTGCAAAAACCTGCGAAACAAGACCGCATTCGGCAATCTGACTATTATCAATGACGGCAACCTTATTGCATATCTTATCTACAACTCGCATTTCATGAGTAATAACTACAATGGTTATACCTAACTCTTTATTTATTCTTTTAAGCAATTCTAAAATTTGCTCGGTTGTGTTCGGGTCGAGTGCACTCGTGGCTTCGTCGCAAAGAAGATACTTTGGATTTGTCGCAAGAGCACGGGCGATTGCAACCCTTTGCTTCTGACCGCCGGAAAGTTGAGAAGGATAAGAGTTTTCTTTTTCGGTCAGGTCAACAAGTTCGAGCATTTCTTTTGCTCTTTTTAAAGCATCGGCCTTGCTATAACCGGCAATCTCCATCGGATAACATACATTTTTAATTATCGTTCTTTGCGAAAAAAGATTAAAATTCTGGAAAATCATTCCAATATTCCGACGCATAGTAAGCAGTTCTTTTTTTGAAAGGGTTGTCATATCTTTGCCATCAATAATAACATTTCCCGTAGTTGGTCTTTCCAAAAGGTTTATGCATCTGACAAGTGTGCTTTTACCTGCACCCGACAGACCGATAATTCCGAAAATATCACCATCTTCAATGTTAAGAGAAATGTTGTTAAGTGCCGTAAATGAGTCTTTTTTCGTCTTAAATGTTTTTGATACCGATTTTATTTCAATCAAAATATCGCTCCATTTCTGTTTTTTTGGCAACAAAAAAGCCGAGGGTATAAAATACTCCCGGGCTTACTTAATTACACATATAGAATTTTCGCTTTTAATTACCGAAAGCATAGCGAATAAACCCATGTGTCAAGTAAACACGGGAGTTAAGCATTCGTCCGCATCTGAAATTCTGTCTAAGAAGTTTTTCAAAGATGAAACTCATAAACTATGCCTTCCTTTCGATATGATTTTGTATTATAGCACCAAATATATCCATTGTCAAGCATTTTTGAGACATAAAAAACGCACCCGCAAAAAAGCGAATGCGTTTTAGAAGTTTTTAAACTTATATTACTTAAGTTCAACCTTAGCGCCAACTTCTTCAAGTTTAGCTTTCATTGCTTCAGCGTCTTCCTTAGAAACTGCTTCTTTAAGGGTCTTAGGAGCACCGTCAACAAGTCCCTTTGCGTCAGCAAGACCAAGACCTGTAATTTCACGAACAACCTTAATAACCTTAATCTTTTCTGCTCCTGCTTCAGCAAGAACAACATCAAATTCGGTTTTCTCTTCTGCTGCTGCACCGCCTGCTGCCGGAGCTGCTACTGCAACTGCTGCTGCTGCGGATACGCCAAATTCCTCTTCTACTGCTTTTACAAGTTCAGAAAGTTCAAGAACTGTAAGAGTTTTTAATTCTTCAATCATAGCTGTAATCTTTTCAGATGCCATTTTAATTTCCTCCAATAAATTTTGTTGTTTAAATTTTCAAATTATTCTGCGTCTGCAGGTGCATCGCCCTTATCAACGATAGCCTGTACGGCACGGGCAAATGCTGCGATTGGTGCCTGGAATGCACCGAGAACTGTTGCGAGAAGTACATCTCTGGTTGGTAATTTTGCCAAAGCGTCGATTGTTTCAAGGTCAACTACTTTACCTTCAAGGAAACCGGTCTTAATAGAATAGTTCTCGTGGTCAGAAGCAAACTTTGAAATAATTCTTGCTGCAGCAGTATGATCCTCTTTAGAAAGAGCAATAGCCGTTGTTCCTTCGAGAACCGAACGCATTTCTTCAAGACCTGTACCCTCTAAAGCACGGGAGAGAAGAGTATTCTTAACTACAAAGTAATCAATACCGTTTTCACGGAGTTCTTTACGAAGAGCAGTATCGTCAGATACATTAACGCCCTTGTAGTCAACAATAACACCGGCGATAGAACCGTTAAGCTTTTCAGTAAGTTCTGCAACCATCTGCTGTTTTTGTTCTAAAACTTTTGCGTTAGGCAATTTTTTCACCTCCGAAAAAAGAAAAAAGTCCGCCAAAGAACGGACAGACATGAAAATTAAAAATATAATATCTCAATTTCACGCTAACCTCGGCAGGCGATAAACTTACGGCTTATGCCACCTGCTGTCTTTGGATGCTAATAGATTATAACCTTTTATTTATATTTTGTCAAGTGTTTTTTTA
>DFHZ01000160.1 GCA_002371985.1 Ruminococcaceae bacterium UBA3710
ATAAAATGCCTTAAAATCAAGGGATTCCGATAATATTGCCAGGAACGGCAGCGTCGCCGGAGTCCCTTCTTTATGCCCTCTAACAACAGTTGCCACCACTGGTTTTTGAGGGTGTGTAACAAGGGAACTGTTGTCTGAAGAAAAAACATAAAAAGTGGCTATTCTTAACCAAATCGTTGATTATCGTTGTAATGCCGTATTCGCAACTCAATCGGAAGAGTTGTAATAATAGCTTGCGGCGCTAATACTGACTTTACGATTGGTGTTAATCCATCAACGTTTTCGTAAAGAATAGCCTAAAAAGTTTGTAACGTTTTCCGTTTTCGACAGTCATATAAGTGAAGAAGGTGAAAAGGTGGATATAGAAAAGCTTTATCTAGACTATTTTTCTGTAGTCTACAAGTATGTATTATCCATATCACGTGATCCTCTGACGGCCGAAGAGATTACGCAGGAAACCTTCTTTAAGGCAATGAAAAAGATAGATTCATTTCGAGGTGATTGCAGCATAAAAGTCTGGCTATGTCAGGTTGCCAAGAATCTGTATTATGACGATCTGAAGAAACAATCCAGATTTGAGGAAATGCCGGAGGAATATGTTGATGAATCTTTGTCCGTAGAAGAGGCTATGGTACGGGATGTAGACAGAAAGCTTATAAATAAGATTCTTCATTCCTTGAAAGAGCCGTACAAAGAGGTTTTTACGCTGCGGACATATGGAGAATTATCTTTTTCAGAGATCGCTGAGTTGTTTAAAAAAACAACAAGCTGGGCGAGGGTGACATATCATCGCGCCAGAATGATGATCAAGGAGGAAATGGACAATGGCTAAAATAACGTGTGATGTGGTGAAGGATCTCCTTCCGTTATATGTGGACGATGTTTTATCGGGTGATAGCCGGGCTTTAGTTGAAGAACACCTTAAAACGTGTGATGAATGTGCAGATCTGTGTAAGAATCTGAAAGGCGATGATAACTTTGCTCTTACAAAAAATGAAAACGATAAAGCGGCAATAAAGAAGATAAAGAAAAAAATTCAAACGAAAAGAATTGTGACTGCTCTTGTTTCGGCGTTATGCATAGCTGTGATAGCGTTTGGCACTTATTATGGATTGCACATCAAGGAATCATATATTCCATTTGATGAAAGCGGATTAAGAGTAAACGGTGATTCTCTTCAGACGGATCGGGATTTCTATGCAAGCTATGGCAGGTATACACCGGACGGAAAAACATGCTTTATCTATATGACAACGACTGCCTATAAGACCATGTGGGGAGAGGATAGGCTTACAACGATCGAAGATTTAAGCGATGAAGGTCGAGGGATAAAGATTGACAGCGATGACGATGGGATAACGGATTCCGTCCTTGTCAACAGCGAGATATATTATGTTTCAGAAGAATACGCAAAGCAAATGAGCCACGGAAAATTGGATTTCCGAACAGATGAAGACATAGAAATGATTAAACAAAATTCTGTTTTAGTATGGTCTGCGGAGTAAGATTGATAAAAAAGAAAGCGGAGAAAGGGTTGCGAAAAATCGGTTTTGGAGATTGTCGCAAATGATTTTTGCCCTGAAAGGATAGTTTATGTGTCCTGCGACCCGTCAACTTTGGCAAGGGATATTTCGGTTTTAAATTTGCTCGGATATAGCCTCAAAGAGTATACCCCTTTTGATCTCTTCCCACAAACTAAACATATTGAAACTGTGGCTCTGTTGACGAGCGATAATGTATAATAAAAAGGAGATTTTTATTTTGATTTTAAAAATAATAACCGTGATTTTGCTTGTAGTATATTTTGCAATAGGTATTGAAACAATAATTCGTGTAAAAAAGAGTGGGGGCGAAATGATTGACGATGTACGAAAACCGCTTACTATAAGAATAAATATCATTATGGTATTGACTGTTTTATTGGCGGTTTTAACTCTTTTAAATATATTTCTGAAATAAGAATGTAAAATGTTGCCTTGGCAACGCAATTTAGGTCTTTTTATTGTTAAAATTGTTTTTGACAAAAAAAGGAGATTGATAAAAATGAAAAAAATATTGTCATTAGTTCTTGTTGTTCTTTTAGTTGCAACAGTTTTTGCCGGTTGCGGAAAAAAGGATACTGCTTCCGTGCCGGAAAAAACCGAAAAGGAAGAAACATTTGAGGGAACCAATATTCGTATCGGCGGACTTAAAGGACCGACATCTATGGGTCTTGTTAAACTTCTTGACGATGCGGAGAACGGAAAAACAGTAAACACTTATGATTTCACTATGGCAGCAGCCGCTGACGAATTGACCCCTAAACTCATTAAAGGTGAACTCGATATTTTGGCTGTTCCTGCAAATCTCGGCTCCGTGCTTTATAATAAGACAAACGGTGCTGTTAAAATGTTGGCTATAAATATGCTCGGTGCTGTTTATATTGCTGAAAAAGGCGGAAACACAATAAATTCTCTTGCCGACTTAAAGGGCAAGACCATTTATGCAACAGGTAAGGGTACAACACCTGAATATGTTTTGGCATATCTTTTAAAGCAAAACGGACTTGATATTACAAAAGATGTTACTATGGAATGGAAGAGCGAACCTACCGAAACAGTAGCAACAATCAAAACAATGGATAATGCAGTTGCTATGCTTCCTCAACCGTTTATAACAGTTGCAACAACTCAGGTGCCCGACCTGAAGATAGCACTTGATTTGAATGCCGAGTGGGATAAACTTGATAACGGAAGCAAATTTGTTACTGCAGGACTTGTAGTTCGTTCGGAATTTGCAAAAGAAAATCCCGATGCTATTAAAGCATTTATGAAAGAATATGCAAACTCGACTAAATTCGTTAAAGAGAATGTAAGCGAGGGTGCCGCTTTAATCGAAAAATATGATATTGTTAAGGCACAGATTGCCGAAAAAGCACTTCCGCAGTGCAATATCGTTTGTATGAAGGGCAAGGAAATGAAAGATGCCGTAACCGGTTATTTGAATGTTTTGTTTGAGCAAAATCCTCAATCGGTCGGCGGAAAACTCCCTGCGGATGATTTCTTCTTGATGTATGAATAAAAAATTACTGTATAAATTTCTTTCTGTCCTTTTTGCACTTATACTGTGGCAACTTGTTGCAATTATTGTTAATGCCGATTTTTTGTTGGCATCTCCTATAAGTGTTATAAAAAGGCTTTCAGAATTAGTTTTTAGTAATAGTTTTTTATCTACCGTCTTATTCTCTTTTTTGAGAATAAGCGGTGGATTTTTATCTGCGTTTTTAATCGGTATTGTTTTTGCGGTAATTTCGGGTCGTTTCAAACTGTTTGAATACCTGCTCTGGCCTTTTGTCGTTACCGTAAAATCGGTGCCGATTGCGTCTTTTATAATACTCTGCCTTATATGGCTTTCTTTTGGGCAACTTACGGTTTTTATTGCCTTTTTAATAGTTTTTCCTGTTGTATATTCAAATGTTTTGCAGGGCATAAAGAGTGCAAGTAAAAACTTGGTTGAGGTTGCAAATTTGTATAATATACCGTTCAAAAGACGGCTGATTTATATTTATATTCCGAGCATAAAGCCGTTTTTGGTATCTGCTTCAAATGTCGGAATAGGTATGGCTTGGAAGGCCGGAGTTGCCGCCGAGGTTATCGGAGTTATTGACGGTTCAATAGGCGGAAAACTTTATGATGCAAAAATATATCTTCTCAATTCCGATTTACTCGCTTGGACGGTAGTTATTATCGCTTTAAGTGTTTTATCCGAAAAAATATTTTCAATGCTTTTAAAGATTATTTTTGAAAGGATTGAAAAAATATGAGTATTATCATAAATGATTTAACAAAAAAATACGGCGAAAAAACAGTTTTGTCCGATTTTTCTCTAAAAATAGAGGATAAGGAAAAAATTACGGTAATGGGGCCGTCGGGGTGCGGAAAGACAACCCTTATTCGTATTATTGCAGGTCTTGAAATACCTGATAGCGGTGAACTTTTGAATGTGCCGGAAAAAATCTCGTTTGTTTTTCAGGAGAATAGATTGTGCGAAGATTTTTCTGCGGTCAGCAATGTTATGTTTGTAACAGGTAAAAGTATCAGCAAAGAGGAAATAGAGGATAACCTTAAATTGCTTGGACTTTCAGATAGCCTTTATAAGCCAGTAAAGAACTTAAGCGGTGGAATGAAACGCAGGGTCGCAATAGCAAGGGCACTTTTAAGTGATTATGATTTGCTTATAATGGACGAACCGTTTAAAGGGCTTGACGAAGAACTTAAATTATCTGTTCTTCAGTATGTAAAGGAAAAAACAAAGGATAAAACGGTAATTTTTGTAACCCACAATCTGGACGAGGCAAAACTCTTTTCGGAAAGAATAATAAATTTAATTTAACATAAAATACAAGCCGTCTTTCATACTGTAATAGTATGAAAGGCGGAATTTTTATGAATATACTTAAAAAAGATTTTCATTTTTTTATCGTAACAAAAAAACAAATTATGATAGCCATTGCGGCGGTTTTGTCGGTCGTTACTTTAACTGTATGTACTCAAATCGCTTTTGCCGGAAATGAAAGAAAACTGCCGATATACGGAGTAGAAACAGATAAAAAGCGTATCGCCATAAGTTTTGATGCGGCTTGGGGTGCCGACGATACGCCTACTCTTATTGATATACTTAAAAAATACGATGTTCCTGCAACATTTTTTGTAGTCGGTGCTTGGGTAGATAAGTACCCCGATTGCGTTCGTGCACTTTCTAATGCAGGCCATCAGGTTCAAAACCACTCAAATACTCACCCGTATTTAACAAGTTTGCCGAAAACTAAAATGATAGATGAAATAAACAGTTGCAATGAAAAAATCAAGGCAATAACAGGAGTTGCCCCGACACTTCTTCGCCCACCTTACGGCGACTATGATAATGTTGTTATTGAAGCGGTAGAGGAGTGCGGTATGAAGACAATACAGTGGTCGGTTGACAGCCTTGATTGGAAAGAAAACGCCACGGCGGACAGTATTTATAATAGGGTAGTAGGTAAGGTGCAAAACGGCTCTATTGTGCTTTTCCACAACGACGCCGACCATACCCCCGAAGCCCTGCCGAGAATTTTGGAAACACTTAAAGGCGAGGGCTATGAGTTTGTATTTATAAACGATTTAATCTATAAAGAAAACTATGAAATCAAACCTGACGGAACTCAGTATAAAATTGAAAGCGACGGTTAATTCCGTCGCCTGTATCTTATTAATTTCAGTAACATTAATGCATATAAGGAAATCAAAAATTGATTGACAAAATAGTATAACAGTATTATAATAAAAGCACAAAAGGACTACCAAGCAGACGGTTGTCCCATAGATTAGTTAAAAAGATTTAACCGCACAGTTTGGAGACAGGGCGGTTATTTCTTTTTTGTTATGTTGATAACAAGTGCTATAATTGACACTAAAAGAGTTCCAAAAAGGAACAATTCTTCATATGTAACCATTGGCACCACCCCCTTTATTCAAGAGGGCGAAAAGTGTGCCCTCTTAAAAAGAGGAACAACCGCCTACCGTTGTGATAGTCCTTATGGGTGCGAAGCACCGTACATATTCTAACATATTATGACAATATCCGCAATAGTAACCTTTTAAGTCATTTATGATATGTTGACCCTTCGTTTATCATAAAGCAACGGTAGATTTGTTCGAGTAACATTATTCTGAACAACTGGTGGGGAAATGTCATTTTAGAAAGAGAAAGTCTTAAATCGGCTTTCTCTTTTATACTTTGAGAAAGTCCGTAAGAACTACCTATAATAAAGCAAATATTTTTGCCGAATGCAGAAAGATTGCTTATTCTTTCTGCAAATTCTTCGCTTCCGATTGCTTTGCCTTCTACGCATAATGCCGACACAAAAAAATCTTTCGGAATTTTCTTTTCAATCATTTCCGCTTCGGTTTTAAGGGCATTATCAATTTGTGTTGCCGAGGGGTTTTCGGGCAAAGAAACAGGTTGTAGTTCAATTATTTCCAAGTCGCAAAATCTCGAAAGCCTTTTTTCGTATTCCGCACTTGCAGATTTTAAATAGTTTTCTTTTAGTTTTCCGAGTGTTATAATTTTCAACTTAATCAAAATACAATTACCTCGTTATTATCAGGCTTTGCCGCTGCTAAAATGTAGTCTTTACCCTTTGTTGCACCGATAAGCGAAAGAGAATTTTGTGCCGAAGACAGAGCATGGAGCGGAGTGTTGTTGTTCTGGCTTAAATGACCTAAAATAATTCTGTTTGTTCCGCTTTTAAGCAGTTCCGGCAAAAACTGCGAACAACTCGTATTGGACAAATGCCCTACATCAGAGAGTATTCTTGCTTTTAACTGCGGAGGGTAAGGACCGTTTTTAAGCATAGTAATATCGTGATTTGATTCTATTAAAACGGCTTTTGAGCCGAGCAAGTGATTTTTTGAATCGTCGGTTAAAACTCCGGTATCGGTACAAACCGAAACCTTTTCACCGTTAGGAACGGTAAAAGAATAACCGCTTGAATCTTTGCAGTCATGACTTGTTGCAAACCTTGAAACAAGGCAACCGTTTATTTCAATATCTCCCTCGTCCGCTGTAACAACATCACATTTGTTTGGAAGAATATTACCTGCAATTAAGGCACTTATTGTGCTTCGTGATGCAAATAACGGGATAGAGTTGTTTTTTAAGAATGTTTTAAGCCCTGCTATATGGTCGGAATGCTCGTGGGTTATAAAAATACCTCTTATCGTATCAAGGTCTCCACCGACATTTTCGAGAGCCAACACAAACGACTTATACGAACAGCCTATATCTACAAGAAAACCTCCGCTTTCGCAGGAAATATATGTACAATTTGCTTTTGAACCACTAAAAAGCGGACAAATTCTTGACATAAGTTTATCTCCTTTTTCATAAAAATTTAGTGTGGCATATTTTTTGCCACACTAAACATATTTTTAAGCATTTTTAATTACTTTATATTCCGCAAGGTCGTCAACTCGCTTGATGTCAGCACCAAGCATAGTAAGTTTTTCGGCTAACTTTTCATATCCACGGTCAATGTGCTCTATATCTTCGACCGTTGTTTCGCCCTTTGCCATAAGACCTGCAATAATCATAGCGGCCCCTGCACGCAGGTCAACTGATTTAACAGGGGATGGGTTAAGGCGATTAACTCCCGTAATTACGGCGGACTTGCCGTCAACCTGTATATCAGCACCCATAAGGGTCAACTGTTCAACATATCTGAAACGGTTGTCCCAAACACCTTCGGTTACGATACTTGTACCGTCGGCAATGGAGAGAAGAGTTGCAAATTGAGGTTGCATATCGGTAGGAAATCCCGGATGCGGCATAGTTTTTATATTACACTTTTTAGGTCTGCTCGTCATTTTAACCCGTATAGATTCGTCATTTTCGGTTATTTGAGCACCTACCTCTACTAACTTTGCAACTATTGATTCGAGATGTTTTGGAGTTACATTATCAATAAGAACATCCCCCATAGTAGCGGCAGCGGCTACCATATAGGTCCCTGCTTCAATCTGGTCGGGAATTA
>DFHZ01000072.1 GCA_002371985.1 Ruminococcaceae bacterium UBA3710
ATGATTTATTATCCGCTTTCTACGCTTATGCTCGCAGGTATTCGTGATATTCTTATTATCTCAACCCCTACCGATTTACCGAACTTTGAGCGTCTTTTAGGCGACGGTTCTGATTACGGAATAAATCTTTCTTATAAGGTTCAGCCCTCTCCCGACGGACTTGCACAGGCATTTTTAATCGGCGAAGATTTTATCAACGGCGACTCTTGTGCGATGGTTTTAGGAGACAATATTTTTTACGGAAACGGACTTAAAACTAATTTGAGGGCTGCGGCAGAAAGGGAAAACGGTGCTACCGTTTTCGGTTATTATGTTGACGACCCCGAAAGGTTCGGTATTGTTGAATTTGATAAGGACGGCAAGGCTATTTCTATCGAAGAAAAACCGAAAAATCCAAAGTCAAATTACTGCGTAACAGGTCTTTATTTCTACGATAACCGTGTTGTTGATTTTGCCAAAAAGGTAAAACCGTCGGCAAGGGGAGAACTTGAGATTACCGACCTTAATAAATTGTATCTCGAAGATGGCTCTTTAAATGTTGTAACTTTGGGTCGTGGATATGCTTGGCTCGATACAGGTACAATGGATGCTTTAAGCGAGGCTACCGAATATGTTAAGGTTGTAGAAAACCGCCAAGGCATTATGATTTCAGCAGTTGAGGAGATTGCATATTTAAACGGTTGGATTTCAAAAGAAAAACTCCTCGAATCCGCTCAAAAATACGGTAAGTCCCCTTACGGCGAACACTTAAAGCGTGTTGCTGACGGAAAATATCTCTACTGATATGCCGAAAATAAGTGTTATAATACCGGTTTTTAATGCTGAAAAGACAATAGAAAAATGCGTTAATTCGGTTTTAGTTCAAGATTTTTCCGATTTTGAATTACTGCTTATAGATGATGGCTCTTCCGATAAGAGTTTCTCGCTTTGCGAGAGATTTTCAAAATCAGACGACAGAGTTATCAGTATAAAAAGAGAAAATTCGGGTGCTGCAAGCACCCGAAATTTTGGTATGTCAAGGGCAAGCGGAGAATACTTCTGCTTTATTGATAGCGACGATTATATCGAAAACGGTGCATTTTCTTATATGTATAATCTGGCAAAAGAAAACAATGCAGATGTTTTGATGTGCGGATATAATATGGTAAATGGAACTGCCGTAAAGCCTATATATGCCAAATCGGGAATATACGAGGGCTCCCAAATTAACGGTCAAATTTGTGAAATCAAGTCTAAAAACCTTATTGACAGCCCTTGCAATAAACTTTATAAGTCGGATTTTATAAGGGCAAACAATATAACTATGCCCGAAAATGAAATCTTTGAGGATACCGATTTTAATCTTAATGTTTTAAGATATTCGCCTAAATTTGTTATATCGGACAAATGTTTTTATAATTATGTTTTGCATATGGGGAGTACGACAAGAAAGTATAATCCTCAAAAACTTGAAATCATTAAGAAAAGGGCAAGACTTTTAAAAGATGTTACTAATGGGGTAGAAAGTTATTGCGATTTTTATTTTATAAAGTCGGTCTTTTCTGCCTTTATTGATATGTTTTTATCGCTTGAAAGAAAAGAGATAAAGCAAAAAATAAGGGAAGAAATATCTGCTGACGAATTTAAAAGTAATGCAAAAAACGCAAGTTTCGGCGGAATTGGTTCAAAAATTTTGGTTTTTGTATCAAGGTCAAATAGTGTTTTTTTGACATATCTGTTTTGCAAGTCTTCCTATGTTTTAAAATATAAATTCCAAAAATTATTTTTGAGGGTGAGATAATTGATTTCGGTCTGTTTGGCTTCATACAACGGTGAAAAATATATCGAAAGACAACTTGAAAGTATATTAAATCAGAATTTGCCGGTAGACGAAGTAATTATTTGCGACGACCGTTCTACGGATGAAACCGTTCAAATATGCAAAGATTTTATCAGAAAAAATAATCTTGAAAATTGGAATGTTTATGTAAACGATAAGAATGTCGGTTTTTGCCTTAATTTTTACGGTGCCATTGAAAAAAGCAAGGGTGATTATATATTCGTTTGCGACCAGGACGACGAGTGGTTGCCGTCTAAAACCGAAGAAATGGTTAAAACTTTAAAAAACAACCCCGATATAAAGGTGCTTTCTTCAAGATATGATGTGATAGATGAGAACTCTAAAATCATAGAAAATTCGGGAGTTACATACTTAGGCGATAAATTTGACGGCTCTATCGAGTATCTTACCGAAGAAAGTTTTATAGGTTGCTCTTATATAAGAGGTTTCAGCCTTTGCTTTACGGCAGATATTAAAAAATATATAAAAAAAATAGATTTGAAAGATTTAATGGCACACGATTGGCTTATTTGTATGATAGGGTGTATAGTGGGTAAGACCGCAGTTCTTAATACAAAGTTAGCCCATTACCGCTATCACCTTGACAATGTTTCTCTGTCTGCTATGAATAAGCAAAATCGAAAGAGAAGTATTGAAAAAAGAATAAGGGGTATTAAGCAGTCGGTTGAGGGGCATAGTTACATAATGACCTTGTCCGATAATAAGCAACCGATTAAAAAGTTTATAGATTTTGAAAATAAGCGTATAAAATTTCTTGAACGAAAGAATATATTCACATTTATTTCGTTAGGTTTTAGTTTAAAACAATATAACCGTTATTATATGGGTAACGGTCTTCGTGTGTATTTAGGCGATTTTGCCTATGCGTTCGGTAAGTGATACTTTGAGACTGCCCGTATCAAGGCAGTCTTTTTGTTTTGATGTACTGTATATGGTACAAAGAATTGTGTATAATCGGTAAAAGGAGGGGAACAGTATGCTTAAATTTGTTTTGGGGAGAGCATCAAGTGGAAAGACATTTACCGTACTTAATATGATTTATAAATGCGTCGAAGAAGGAAAAGAGCCTATTCTTATTGTGCCCGAACAGTTTTCGTTTGAGAGCGAAAAGGCTATTCTTGAAATGCTCGGTGATAGTAAGGCTTTTAAAGTTTCGGTTTTGCCTTTTACAAGAATTTACGAAACAATAGGCAGAATAAAGGGCGGAATATGCGGTAAAGTTTTGTCGGGTGCAGATAAATTTATACTTATGAGCCGTGCTATAAAGCAGGTTGAAAAGGACCTTTCTCTTTGGGGCAAGTATGCTTCTTCGAGTGCTTTTGCCGAAGGTATGATAAGGGTTACCGACGAATTTAAGTACAATGCCGTTTCCGCTGCCGATTTGAGAACTGTCGCTGATTTACAGTCCGATAGCAAGTTAGTTCAAAAATTAAACGATACCGCACTTATAATTGATTCTTATGAAATGCTGTTGGGAACTAATTTTGTTGACCCTTCGGATTTTATGGATAAACTTTATTATCTGCTTGAAGATTGCGATTTTTTTAAGGGAAAAGAAGTATTTTTTGACGGCTTCAAAAGTTTTTCTGGACAGCAGTTTAAAATTATCGACCGTATATTATCGAAAGCCGATAATGTAACATTTTCATTTGTCGAAGATATTAACGATGACCGTGAGTTAAGCCTTTTGAGCAATATAAGAAGTATTGAAAACCGAATAATAAGTATTGCAAAATCTCATAATATCGAGGTAGATAAACCTGATTATTTAAGTGAAACTCACTACAATAATGAAGGCTTAAAGGCATTTGAAGAATGTATGTTCAGCGGTAATTTCAAAAGCGATGTTTCTATGCCATGCGTTACCGTTTGTAAGGCGGAAAGTATATTTGACGAAGTCGAGTTTGCAACAAGGAATATAAGGCGAATAATAAGGGAAAAGAATGCTAAATACAGCGATTTTGTAATCATAGCAAGGGATACGGCTCCTTATGAGGATGCTCTACTCATTTCTTGCAGGAGAAATAAGGTAAAATGCTTTATAGATAAAAAATTACCGCTTGTTTCTATGCCTGTTTCTTCTGTTGTTCTTTCGGCAATTTCTTTTGCTCTGAATGGCTCTGTAAACGATATTTTTAAGTTCCATAAATCAGGAATATCCGTTTTAACTTCCGACCGGATAAGCGAACTTGAAAACTATGTTTATATCTGGAATTTATCGGGAAGAGATTTTTTAAGAAATTGGGATATGAATACATTAGGTTTCACCGATAAAGTCGCCGAAAATGACGAAGAAATACTAACCGAAATTAACTCTTTAAGAGAAAAGGCGATAACCCCTCTTGCAGAGTTTAAAAAGAACTTTGAAGGCACCCCTAAAAACAGGGCTACTGCCATAATCAAACTTTTAGAAGATATAAATGCCAAAGATGCGTTTAATGTTCTTTATGATACATATAAAAACAGCGGTAACGAAGAGTATGCCGAGGCAATGCTTACTTCTTATTCTGATTTTATGTCTGTTCTTGACAGTATTATAGATTGTTTCCCCGATGTTGCCGTTACGAATAAAGATTTTTCGGATGCTTTGAAAAATTCCGTAAATGTAGCAACTATCGGGGTTACACCTCAAACTCTTGACGAGGCTATTTTCGGTATGTCTGACAGGATAAGACCTGCAAGACCTAAATATGTATTTATTTTAGGGGCTAATCAGGGCGTTTTTCCGAAAATTTCGGCACCGACAGGTCTGTTTTCAAATCAGGAATTTAAAACTTTAAAAGATTCTGGACTTGATATTCCCGACAGAACCGAAACCTTGGCGGTTGACGAGGACCTCTTGGTTTACTCAAATACCTGTTGTGCTTCGGACGAAGTTTATATTTCTTTCGCAAAAACTCTTGCCGACGGCAGTTCTTCGTCTGCTTCGGCATTTGTAGATGAAATCTGCAAAAATTTAAAGGTTAATATTTTGAATGAGCCCGATGTTTTAGGCGATAAAAATCTCCCTGAAACACTTGATTCCGCCCTGCTCGGCTACTGCAAAAGCAGAGATTTTTTGTCGGGCGATAGTAAAACCTTAAGAAGTGTTCTTGAAAAGACCGAAAAAGCACCTATGCTAAAGGCTATTGACAGCGATGTTTCTGCAAGTAACGCAAAGATAGAGAAAGAAACGGCAAAAAGGCTTTACGGAAACAGTGTCTTTATGTCGCCTACAAAATTTGACGAGTATAATCGTTGCAAATTTATGTATTTTTGCAAACACGCATTAAAGGCTTCAAAACTTTATCCCGCCGATTTTAATGTTATGCAAAGAGGAACACTCATTCACTTTGTTTTACAAAGAATTATCGAGATTTACGGAAAGAATGTTTCTTTGTTGTCGGAAGAGGAGATAAGTGAAAATGTCGATAAACTCTGCGAAGAGTATTTAAACTCTGTCAAGGGCTTTAAGAGTGTAGAAAACGCAAGGACAAAATATTTGGTATCAAATATGGCAAGAAGCCTTAAATATGTTGTAAACCGCTTGAAACTCGAGTTTTCGCAGAGCGATTTTGAGCCTAAAAAATGCGAGTTGTTAATAGGCGACGGAGGAGAAATACCTAAAATTAAGGTTGACTTGTCAGACGATAACCAATTGTTGCTCGGCGGTATAATCGACAGGCTTGATACATACAAGGGATATGTCAGAATTGTTGATTATAAGTCCGGCTCAAGAACATTCAGACTGCCCGATATACTTTTCGGACAGAATATGCAAATGCTTTTATACCTGTATACAGTATTAAAAAGCGGTAGGTACGGCGAGCATCCTGCCGGAGTTTTGTATATGGGTGCTAAACGAGTAAAAGATGGCAGTCCTGCGGATAGGAGAATGAACGGACTTCTTGTTGCCGACAGCGATATAGCATACGCAATGGATAAGGATAACAAGGGGGAATTTATACCCAAATTCAGCGAGGACAAGCCGTCAAAC
>DFHZ01000028.1 GCA_002371985.1 Ruminococcaceae bacterium UBA3710
AGCCACTTTACCAGATTCAAAAGAACCAATATCATTATAATAGTTGTTAACAAGAATTCCGTCGTCGCACATTTTCTTTAAATCGGTAAGCGCTTTGACAGACCCTGGCGTATTGAAGTTTGCAGAACTACCTGCCGGAAATTGATCGGTTATAGTTCCGCCAAGTCCGATAAAGATAAGCGGAGCTGTCGCTCCCCAGTTGAGGAACGCTTCACATCCGCGACGTGTATATACCGAATTCTTTTTAACGGGGAATTTGCTCGCGGTTGCAATAAAGTCATCCCAACTCCAGCCGTCCTTCGGGAATTCAACGCCGACTTCCTTAAACAACGCTTTATTATAATAGGTTACAACGTGGTTGTAATCGCGCGGGATCATATACTGAGTCTTTCCGTATTGCCCGCAGCGAAGCATTGACTCGTATACATCCGTGGGGTCAAAGCTGTTTGCTTCATAATACGGCTCAAGTGCAGTCAACAGACCTTTAGATGCCAATAAACGAGTATTTATATCAGATACCCAGATAAGATCCGGTGCAGTTCCTGCAGATGCCTGAGTGATAAGCTTTGTGGTATAGTCACCAACGATAGGCTCCTCTTTGAACACGATGCCCTTGTTAGCATTCATAAATTCCTTTAACAAATCGGACGCTTGTCTGCTTATCGACCCATCCGGGATGGAAATACGGATAACTACATTTCCGTTTTCATCAACTGTTTTTCCGGCGTTATTATTGTTGTTATTGCCGCAACCCGCAAAAAGTACGGACATAAGCACGAGCGACATTAGCAAAGCTACCATTTTTTTAAAAGTTTTCATATGTATCTGCTCCTTCAAAAATAATTACAGTATTTAATATAGAACTGTTATCAGCATTTAGGCTCCTGTGTGCTTTCTCTGATCACGAGATCGCATTTTATAAGAGAACGGTCGTTTTGCCATACTTCTCTCGAAAGAATTTCGGCCAGTTTGGCTCCGGAAAATTTGAAATTCTTATCAATACTGCTAAGCGTTGGCTCAGTGATTTTACAAATTTCAAGTGTATTATCAACACCAATAACACTGATATCTTTCGGGCAATTAAGTCCCATTTCTTTGATGGCTTTCAGTACGCCGTACGCAATATTGTCGTTGGCACAAAAAACAGCAGTAGGTATGGAATAATAAGAGGCATACAAAATATTGAGCATATTTTCATAACCTTCATTTGCAACAGCGTATTTGCACCAGCGTATTAAATTCCCGTCGTTTATCAAGTTTGCAGTACTCATAGCCTCGCGATATCCGTTATATCGCTCGGCAAAATCGCCGCCGTCCGATGAATCAGATCCAATAAATGCTATTTTTTTATGACCTAATGAGATAAGGTATTTTACCGCCATCCGACTGATTTCACGATCGTTGTTTGCTACAACGGCACAGCCCGTCGCAAATGTGTTGCCGAACAGCGCCACTTTTTTACCTTTCGCAGAAAGAAAATCAATCAAAGATTGACTCTTCGTGCCCAGAAGCAAAATTCGATCGTATTTCGGTATCAATGTTTCTTCATAATTTTCGATTACCTGATCCCGGTAATAAGCCGCCTCTAAAAATTCCACATTAGAGGGCAAACACGATATCAGTGAATCTACAATTTGTGAATACCAAGTGTTTTCAATTTGCAGACTAAGCCGTTTCGCCTCGGACGCTTTTTCTTTTATATTGCTAAAAGACTTGCCTATTACATTGAGTGCAAGTATCTTATATTTAGACGGTTGAGTAGCGTCAGCTGATATCTGTGAACGTTTGCCTTTGCATCGAACGAGAATGCCCATTTGTTCAGCATATTCTACTGCTTTTTTAATTGTAACCAAACTTGTGTGATATTGTTCGGATAATTCTGCCTGTGACGGCAAATAATCACCTTTTTTGTATTCCCCTTGATTGATTTTTTTAACAATATCATTGCAAATTTCTTTATAAAGTATTTTTCCGTTCATAATAATTACACACTTATGAGGAACGCTTATCCATTCTGCGAAAAGCAATAATAATAATCCCGACAGCAACGATCAAAATAAATACAAAGGTACCGATCAAGCCAAACAATAGCGGATAAAACGGAAAATCGCTGTTGGAGTTTCCGGATGAATTTGACTTTTCAGAAAACCAACTCCGAGTGTTTTTTGAAATGACCGCCTTTAAGTCTGCAAAGGAGTCTTTGTTTTTATTTCGCAAAGTTGCGATTCCCTCTTTTGTTATTTCCCAATACATCGAAGGATTGAGATTGCCGGTATCGTCTATCCATTGCTCTTCCCATTCCGGGTTACATTGCGAAGTGTCTGCCGTAAAGACGGCGGTATCTTCGTTATAATCATTGAACGAAGATATTAAAACGACATCAGGAGTTATATCGCTTTTCAGTATCGTTTTCCAGTCGTTAATATAGTGCTTTCCGTTTTCTCGGTAAGCATTCGGCATACTGTTTGCATGATTCCATTGACCGGGGCATACGGTTGCGGATTCTTCCGTAACGACAGTTCCTCCCATTGGCGTATACCATGCGTAACCAGTGTCTTCATGCGGTGTTGAAAGGCTTCCTCTAATTGTAAATTGGTCTCCGGCATCGTGGTCGGTGCTGGAGGAGGCAGAGTACATATTCCAACCGCCAGGCACGGTCAATGCGGATTCGTTGCCGAAATCGTGAAGTATCAAAAGAGGCTTGCCGTCGATTTGGTAATAGTTATCCTCGCCGTAAGCATGATAAAACTTTGTGAGAACGGCTTCCGATTGATATTCGGCAGCCTCTCCAATCGACAGAGTTTTACGCAAATTAGCGTAAACCCCTACGCCAACGGCATATTTTACTTTCCAATCGTGTGATTCGTTCCATGCTTTCAATCGCTCACATGTCAGTTGTGCGGTTTCCACAATCCACTGGTTACCGTCCCAACCATAGGGGATCTTTTCGGTCAATCCTCCATTGGTCAGGTCGAATAGAATGAAATCAATTTGAGCTTCTGCCAGTTGTGCGATTTGAAAATCGATCACATCTGTATTGTAACTATCCGGTATGCCGTAGGTGCCGTCAGGCAGAATCGTTCGATATTTTATGGGAAAACCATGACCGAAATTATTAGCCCACATTTCACTGGTGTTATAGGTCACAAACCAAGCACCTATGTCAGTTCTGCCGCCGTTGCCGTTTGTTTTAATCTTTTTTTCATTCGCGGAAACAGGAGTAGTTGCAAGCAAAGAGACCAACATTAAAACGATAATGAATCCTGCAAACATTTTTTTTGCTTTCAAAGTGACCCCTCCCATTACTTTATCATTGTGTCATTATTCTTTTTACGAAGCTTCATTATGCTTTTGCAGGTTATATCCCAATACATATCGGGTGAAAGGATTTTTTCCTCATTCTCCCATCTTTCTTCATAACCTTCTTCACAACCGGAAGTATCGGCAGGGAAAATGGCGCTATCCTCGTTATAGTCGTTGAAAGAGGTTATCATAACGATGCGAGGAGAAGGGTTGTTTAAAACCGTTGCCCATTCATTAAGATAATACCTACCAAAATTTCTTACGATATTAATGTGTCCGCCATGAGTGTTCTGCCCAGGACATACAACCTCAACCTCCGGATGAACCTGCGTTCCGTGGCGTGTTTGCCAACCGTAGGTTCCGGCTTCGCCGCCCTGCCCGTTACGAACAGTAAAACGGTCGCCGTAGGTTCTGTCGCCGGTGTAAGCGTTCCAGCCATGAGGGACGGTTAAAACATTCTCGCCCCAATCGTGAATGATCAGTAACGGTTTGCCGTCTAAACGGTAATAATCATCGCCGAAAGCAGGGTTATCCACAAACTGTTTGAAGACAGCTTCCGCCTGCCATTCCGTGATCTCGCCGATCGAACGTCCTTGCTTTA
>DFHZ01000092.1 GCA_002371985.1 Ruminococcaceae bacterium UBA3710
AAATCCATATGCGAACCTTTGACATAATCTTCGTGAGAGCATCCCGAAAAATATTCTTTTAAGGCTTTGGGATTGCCATTATATTTTGACGGTTCTAAATAAATCATTTTACGCTTATCCCCAGCTATAAAAGCTTTCGCGCCAAGCGGAGCCAAAAGTGCATACTCTTCTGCCGAAATATCGGTAAAAATATCCGGCAATTCGCAAACGGTTATTTCACCTTTGTCACGATTGATTTTTATTCCCAATGCCTCAAAATCCAGATGATCTTTCGTAAAGTTAAACTTGAGCAGTATTCCTGTATCGGTATAGAGATGCACTCGCTGATAATCGGTGTCAAAAATAAAATTTCCAAGAGAATAGAATATGATTTTTCCGTTCTCAAATGTTTCATAGTTTTCTGGCACATGCGGGTGATGTCCTACCACCGCATCCGCCCCCATTTTGAGATAGTTTATATACCGCTCTCTTGTATAGGGGATCGGAAGCGGAGCAAATTCCTCCCCACCGTGCGCTATCACAACACACCAGCGACATTTTTTCTTAATTTCCGTAATGCGCCGGGCAATCAATTCGTCATTATCCCATGCCAAACAACCGGCTGTATGCGAGGTTGCCGGAATGCACTCATTTTGATATCCTACACATAAAATACCTATCCCACCGGCTTGATTATAGATAAAAATCGGTTGCGACGCTTCATATTCATTAAGACCCGCACCTACGATTTTGCACCGATTTTTCTTAGCAATATCCGCAGTGCTTATCAGACCCTCATTTCCCGCATCCATAATATGATTATTACAAATGCTCCAAATATCAGCCTTCATTCTATTGAGTGCGCAAACCGCTTGCGGATCCATTGCATGAAAATAATCGGTTTTGGCGGTTTGGGTCGGTCGATACAGCGCGCCCTCTAAATTTATCACAACATGCTCTGCGCCGTGTAAGAAATCATAAATCTCGTTGGATAACAATTTCTCATCTTCCCAACGCCCGTCCATGTATTTATCAAATCCGATATCACCTGTAAAAACGATTGATGAAATTTTATTATCCATACTCAATCACCTTAACGGACATACAAATAATCATTTAGTTTCAAGCGACAGTGTCACATCACCGTTTTTATGATAAAAAACTGCCTCGTGATTTGAATCAACCTTATCCAAAACACTTAAAAACTCTCTCACCGATGCAAACAATGGAGGATTTTCTGTAACAATTGTCTTAGCCTTCTCCGCTCCGTTTTCGAGCAAGGACACCACCGCACTAACTTGAATTTTTGCTGAAGTAACACATGAAAGCTCAGGATTGGCAATATAATAATCCGAGCCGTGTGCCATACCGGCAGCACCGCCAATAAACAGATGACTTGCCGGCATAATATGAGAAATGTCCCCAAAATCACTGCAAGCGGTACCCCACGGACGATTCATATCTATTCGATCGTTTCCCAAAATCGGCAAAGCAGCATCCGCAAATACGCTCGTTAACATTTTGTTATTATGTCGAGGCGAAGAGCCGCAAAGATCATTGATTCGAAGTCGACATCCGATTGATGCTGCAGATGCGGCAAAAGCACGATTGATTTTTTTGTTAATTTCTAAATAAGTATTCAATTCTGCACCGCGCACATAAGATTCAACTGTTACACAGTCGGGAATGGCATTTACAGATGTCCCTCCGCAAGTAATAATCGGATGAAAGCGAATTGTATCCTTCTCAACAAATGTTTCACGCAAAGCATTTGCGGCACTGATTGCAAGGTTTGCGGCATACAGAGCATTGGTGCCTTCCTCAGGTTCTGCAGCGTGAGCGCTTCTTCCAATAAATGTAAATTTTTTAACTATACAGCCGTTAGAGCCTGTGCCGCAAGTCAACTTATCGCCGGAGACCGTGTGTATCATAAACGCAAGATCCACATCATCCATAAGTCCCCGCCAAATTAGTTCTTTCTTGCCGTGATGATATCGAATCACACCTTCTTTTTGCAGTGAATTACGGAAATCTATTTCAATTCCCTCTTCGGCGGGAACAGCTATCAAACGAATAGAACCGGAAAGTCCGTCAAGTGCATTCGGTGCAGTCAAACCGATGGCCACACCAAGTAAAGCGGCGCACTGCGCATGGTGTCCACAGGAATGAACAGCACCGGTTTGTGAATCGCATTCAGGGTGATTTGGTATGATTAAAGCATCCATTTCTCCAAAAACAGCAATACGGGGACCGGGTCTTCCTGTATCGAAATCTACATAAAAGCCGGGGATTTTTTCAAAAAATCGGTCTTGTCCGTTTTCAGCACTTTGAATTGCCACAGAAGCCGGTATACGATCGAAAGAATGTGTTGTAAGTCCCAACTTTTCAAATGCATCTTTTAAATAGCTATGCGTTTTCCATTCTTTAAAACCTGTTTCCGGATTTTTCCAAATATAGCGTTCAGCATCTAAAATTAAAGATTTGTTATCTTCAATTCGTTGCAAGTATTTCTGTGATTCCATAACCGAATCTCCTTTTCTCAAAACTATATCACACTGCGAAAGCCTCGACCGATTATTTCACTACTTGTTGTGATGATTACAAATGCGCCCGGATCCAATTCACGGATTTTTTCGCGCAAGCGGATTGCTTCAATTCGTTTACAAACAGTATGTATCATCACCCGATCGGAATGGGTATACTCTCCGACAACCGTATGAGTCGTTGCGCCATGGTGTAACTCTGCCATAATGAATTTTGAAATTTCCGAAGGCTTTGCAGTAATAACAATAAAGTATTTACAGGTATACATATTTTCAATAACACTATCCACGATAAATGCTTTTGCAAAAAGACCGAGCAACGAAAACAAACCTGTTTGAACATCAAAAACAATAAATGCACTTGACGCCACAATAAAATCCACACAAAGCAGTGCTTTCCCCACATCTAATTTAAAGTATTTTTTTAATATCAGAGCCATGATATCCGTACCGCCGGACGATGCTTCCGAATAAAAAATCATAGCAGAGCCAATCGATGTCAAAAGCATAGCGTAAGTCAGTTCCAAAAACGGCTGATTCGAAAGCGGGGCTGTCAATGGGATGAATTTTTCAAAAGTGTAAATCAATGCAGAATATGCCATACTGCAATACACCGTTTTCGCGCCGGTTTTTTTGCCCAAAACAATAAAGCCGACAATGAGTAAAAAAATGTTTAAAGCCCAAATCCAAATACCGGAGCTGACCGGTGTGATCTTCCCTAAAATTGTCCCGATTCCGGTAACGCCACCTGTTGAAAATCCGTTTGGTATTTTAAAAAAATATACTCCTATTGATAACAAAACAATTCCGATATGTAGAAACAATAAGGATTTTAATGTTTTCATATTCTTTTTTAACTTCACCCGGTTATCACTTCAATCCCTTTCGGAGAATCTATTTTCAAATCAATAGTTTCGTCCTTTTTCTTATATGCGGATATATCAATCACACCATACGGTGTCGGATAGGTGCCTTTCGCCCATTTCAAATCCCCTAAACCCGGTTTTACTGCTATCTTTTTACATCCCGGTTCAAGAATTTTAACGCCTAAAACTTCTTCTGCTAAAAAAGCCGCTGGAGCGCCGCTCCAACCGTGACATAAAGAATGGCGGTAACCTTTATAACAATATCTTCCGTTATCACCGTGGATATCATATTTCGTTTTTCCGGGAAGATCGGTGATGTTAGCTTCATTTTTTAACCAATCCAAATCGAAATCTTCCCAGAAGGTTGTTGCCCCTGCTTTGATCATACCGCCGTAATACTCTTTGAGCATAGACAAGG
>DFHZ01000007.1 GCA_002371985.1 Ruminococcaceae bacterium UBA3710
AATCTGCTTAATAGACTTTTCGGAAACACCTGATTTTCCTATTTGCATTATTGTTTCATAGGTATTTGCCATTGCACGAAGTTGTGCTCTTTGTTTACTGTTTAACATAAAATTCCTCACAAATATTCTTTAAGTTTTTCGCTGAAATTCTTTATTGCTTTTCCTCTATGGCTTATGCTGTCCTTTTCCGCAGCTGAAATTACGGCAAAACAACCCTTTTCGCTGATAAAAAGCGGGTCATAACCAAATCCGCCCGTCCCTTGCGGTTCTTTAGCAATAAAGCCCTTACATTCACCTCTAACGGTAAATTCCCTGCCGTCAGGGAAAACACAGGCGATTGACGAAACGAATTTCGCCGTTCGTTTATCCGTATCTAAACCGTCAAGAGCATCTAAAAGTTTTTTGTTGTTCTTTTGGTCATCGGCAGGTTCTCCCGCATATCTTGCCGAATAAACACCGGGGGCACCGTTTAAATAATCAACGCAAAGTCCCGAATCGTCAGCAACCGAGATTAGCCCCGTATTCTTTAACCCTGCTCTGGCTTTAATTAAAGCATTTTCTTCAAATGTTTCCCCTGTTTCTTCGACTTCGGGAAAAGCGGTATTAAAATCATTTTCCGAAAGAACATCAAAACCCATAGGAGTAAGTATTCTTTCGAGTTCTTTTAACTTTTTCTTATTCTTTGTGGCAATAAAAATCTTCATATCAATTTTCCGTATCAATAATTCCGTCTGCAAATTCTTCGGCATCAAACGGTAAAAGGTCTTCTATACCCTCGCCTACGCCGACAAACTTAACGGGTATACCCAACTGCTTTTGAATAGAAATAATTATTCCGCCTTTTGCAGTACCGTCAAGTTTTGTAAGAATAATACCTGTTATATTAGTTACATTCATAAACTCTTTCGCTTGATTTACGGCATTTTGCCCTGTCGAAGCATCAAGAACAAGTAAAGTTTCAATAGAAGACTCCGGCAATTCTCTGTTTATTACTCTATTTATTTTAGCAAGTTCTTCCATAAGGTTTTTCTTATTATGGAGTCTTCCGGCAGTATCGCATATAATTACATCGGCATTTTTTGCTTTTGCCGAAGCAATGGTATCATACACAACAGACGCAGGGTCCGTTCCGTCAACACTTTTAACCAAGTCGACACCTGCTCTGTTTGCCCATTCGGAAAGTTGTTCGATTGCGGCGGCTCTGAATGTATCAGCCGCACCAAGTACGACTTTCTTACCCTGACTTTTAAGTATTGCCGATAGTTTTCCTATGGATGTAGTCTTACCGACGCCGTTTACACCTATAACCAATATCATAGACGGTTTTGTATCGAGAACAAGAGGTTTTGTTTCGCCCATCATTTCCGATATTGTTTTATTAAGAAGTTTTTTAATTTCCGTCGGGTCTGTAACACCGTTTTCCTTTACCTTTTTTCTGAGTTCTCCGCATATAAACTCAGAAGTTTCTACACCAATATCGGACATAACCAAAATTTCTTCAAGTTCTTCAAAAAATTCTTCGTCAATTTTTGTAAAACTATTTACAATGCTTGTTATACCGTTTGAAAGTGAATCTTTCGTCTTGGTAAGTCCTTGTTTTATTTTACTGAAAAAACCCATTTACGCACCTTTTTCTTCAAGTTTAAGTTTCTTTTCAAGTTCTGCAACATTAAGTTCGAGAAGTTTTGTAACACCCTTCTCTTGCATTGTAACACCGTAGAGCATATCTGCCGCCTCCATTGTGCCTCTCCTGTGCGTAACGCAGATAAACTGTGTTGAAAAATCAGAAGAAGTCATATAATCGGCAAATCTATCTACATTGATGTCGTCAAGTGCGGTATCAACCTCGTCAAGGAAACAGAACGGAGGAGGATTAACCTGCATTATTGAGAAATAAATCGAAAGAGCTACCAATGCTTTTTCTCCGCCCGAAAGTCCGTCAATGCTCGGAACATTTTTACCGGGCAAATTAACATCAATATCAATTCCGCTTTCAAGAACATCTTCGGGGTTTTCAAGTTTAAGACTTGCAGTACCGCCGCCGAACAAATCGGTAAATGTCTTTTGGAAATTCTCGTTGATTTTATCAAAACCGACCGTAAACAATTCCTGCATTTGAGATGTCAACTGATTGATAAGTCTACCGAGTTCAGTCCTCGATTTTTCAACATCTGAAATCTGAGCACTCATAAAATCATATCGCTCTTTAACTTCTTTGTATTCCTCAATAGCCGAAACATTTACACTGCCAAGAGCCCTGATTGACGATTTAATTTCGTTGAGTTGCTTTTTGGCTTCTTGCGGTTTTTCAATTTTCATTGCAACCTCTTCGGCCTCAGATTTAGTCAACTGATATTCGTCATAAAGTTGATTTATGCAAGAATCGTATTCTTTTTCGATAACTTCTTTTCTCTCGGTAAGTCTTGCAATTTCTCCGCTTATTCTCTCCCTCTCAAGTGTTTTTTCTCGTTCACTTGTCCTGAATTCTACACCGAGTTTTTCTGTTTCGTTTCTCTTTTCAAGTAAATCTTTAATGCTGTTGTTCAACTCGTCAATCTTAAATTTCTGATTGTCGATTTCATCATTCAAGTTGGAAATTTCTTGATTTAATTTTTCATTTTTAAACGAAACTGCGGCAATTTCAGAATCTATTTCGGTTATGCGAAGTTTTCTGTTTCCGAGTGCCTTTTCAAGTTCTGCCGCTAAAGCAAGGATATTAGTTTGGTCTTTTTCGACATTTATGATTTCAAGTTTAATTCCTGTTATCTCTTCGTTTAAAGTATCTCTTCTATCAAAAATATCGTTTCTTCCACCGGTCATAGTATTAATTTCAACCTGAACGGAAGCCTTTTTATTTTCAAGGTCTGCAATAAGTTTAGCAGCATTCGAGGAAACAGTTTTTAAGTTTTCGATTTTTTCATTTCCTGCCGCTTTTTCGTCAATAAGTTCTTTTATTGAAACATCAATATTTGAAAGCAAATCTTCTATATGCTTAATTTCGGAAATGGTTCTTATTCTGTCTTCATTTGCCGTTTTAAGTTCGTCATTTAATGCTCTTATATCCGCTTCAACCTCGGCAACAGATGCTTTTGATGCCTCAAACTCAATGTTTAAATTATTTAGTTTTTTCTCAAGTTCTGCAACCTTATCGCTATACTTCTTAATCTCGGTTGTACGGCTTAATATACCTGCCTGACGGACTCTTGCTCCTCCTGTAAGCGTACCGCCGGGGTTTACAACCTGACCGTCAAGAGAAACAACCTTAATACGGTAACCCCATTTTTTGGCGAGAACAATGGCACTGTCAATATCTTCGGTTATTACCGTACCGCCAAGGAGATATTTTATAATTTCAGTATATTTAGAATCAGTAGAAACTAAATCACTTGCAATTCCCACATATCCGAAAACACTTTCAAAACCGTTCTCCTTAAACTCCCTTGCAGTTACGGAATTTATAGGCATAAATGTTGCTCTGCCGATATTATTATCTTTTAAAATTTTTATTGCCCGTTTAGCATCAGAATCGGTATCAACAACAATATTCTGGATATTATTTCCAAGTGCCGTTTCTATGGCTACGGCATATTTTTGTTCAACGGAAATAAGTTTTGAAATTGTGCCGTGAACACCACGCAGGGTACCTTTGGACGATTCGGAAAGGATATGCTTAACAGCCCCCGAAAAGCCTTCCATATTCTTTTCGAGGTCATTAAGAATTTTAATTCTTCTGTTCTTTTCTTCTATATCAAGTCTTGTTTCGTCTATCTGCTTTTTGATTTCATCATTTGTGGTAATTTTAGAATTTAATCTTAATTCATATCCCTTTAATGAGTTTTGATTTGAAGTGATTTTTTCTTCAATTTCCTCAAAAAGTTTTTGTGTTTCTTTAAGATCACTTTGAAGTTTTTCTTTTTCCGATTGGCTTTGAGAAATGGCGGAATCTAAAGAATTAAATCGGGAGTTTACTTCGGTTATTGCGGTATCGGCAGTAACCATTTCCACCCTCTTATCGGAGATTTGCGAAGCAAGTAAATTTATCTGTTTTACCTGCTCCTCTATTTTTCTCGATATAGATTCGCTGTTTAAAACCAACTCATTAAGTTCTTTTTCAAAAGCAGAAAGATTATTTTTAAGTTCAATAACCTTTTCTTCTTTTTCTTTTGCGGTTTTCTTTTTGTCCTCGATTTCATTCAGTGCATCCGCTTCGGTTGAATCGAGACTTAATTTCTCATTATTTAACCTTGCGATAGTTTCGTTATTATGCTCAATATCGTTTTTAATTACCGATATTTGACCTTCAAGTTTTAAGGTTTCTTCATTTATTGAGGAAATTTTGCTTCTGTTTTCTTCAATATTTGCGGTAAGTTTTGAAAACTCGGCAGTATTATTCTCATTTTTTTCGTCAAATTCGGAAATTGCTTTCTCAATTTCTTCGTACTGCAACTTTGCAGCCATAATTTTGCTTTCCTGAAGCCTTAAAGCATCTCTTGAATTGTTTATTGTATAAAGCCAAAGACCGATTTCAAGTTGCTTCTTTTCTTCGGCAAACGAAAGGAATTTTTCGGCTTTCTGACTTTGTATAAACAAGGGCTCTACTCTTGATTCGAGTTCGGAAGAAATATCTTTAAGTCTTAAAAGATTTTCTTCGGCAGCCGCCAATTTTCTCGTTGCTTCAACTTTTCTGTAACGGTACTTTGAAATCCCCGAGGCTTCCTCAAAAATATCACGACGCTCGTCCGACTTAGAACTGATAATATTATCGATTTTTCCCTGACCTATCATCGAATAACCGTCTCTACCGAGACCGGTATCCATAAATAGTTCGTTTATATCTTTAAGCCTTACCGAAACATTGTTGATTTTATATTCACTCTCGTGCGAACGGTAATAACGCCTTGTAATCGAAACACTATCGTTATCAAAATTCAATGACCTATCGGAATTATCAATATTAAGAGTAACTTCGCAAAAACTATGTGGGCGTCTATCGGCAGTTCCGCCGAAAATTACATCTTCCATTGACTGTCCACGAAGACTTTTAGTTGACTGTTCACCGAGCACCCACCTTACAGCATCGGAAATATTACTTTTTCCGCTTCCGTT
>DFHZ01000076.1 GCA_002371985.1 Ruminococcaceae bacterium UBA3710
AGGTCGTAGGTGTCGGCGGCGGCGGCGGAAATGCCGTAAACCGTATGGTTGCTGCCGGTGTAAGAGGGGTTGAGTTCGTAGCCGTAAATACAGATAAGGCTGCTCTTTTCCTTTCAAAAGCCGATGTTAAAATACAGATTGGTGATAAAACTACAGCAGGTATGGGTGCCGGCGGTAACCCGGATAACGGCCGTGCTGCTGCTGAAGAATCCCGTGATGAAATCGCCGCTGCTATTCGTAGTGCCGATATGATTTTCATTACCGCAGGTATGGGTGGCGGTACCGGTACGGGTGCTGCTCCTATCGTTGCTCAAATTGCAAAGGAACTCGGTATCTTAACAGTTGGTATCGTTACAAAGCCTTTCCCGTTCGAGGGTAAAAAGCGTATGACTCAGGCTGAGGCAGGTATCGCTGCATTAAGCGAGAATGTTGACAGTTTGGTTGTCATTCCTAACGAAAGACTTAAATTTGTTTCCGAGCAGAAGATTACATTCAAGAATGCGTTTAATATTGCTGACGATGTTCTTCGTCAAGGTGTTCAGAGCATTTCTGAACTTATCAATGTTACATCTCTTGTAAACTTGGACTTTGCCGATGTTAAGTCCATTATGTTAGATGCCGGATATGCTCATATGGGTGTCGGTGTCGCTACCGGTAGAGACAAGGCTGAACAGGCTGCAAGAATGGCTATTACAAGTCCGCTCATTGAAACAAATATGGATAATGCCCGTGGTGTTATTATCAGCATTACCGGTTCTGACGATATCGGTCTTGAAGAGGTTGAACTTGCTTCCTCCATTATTTCCGATATGGCTCATCCCGATGCAACCATTATTTGGGGTGCTCAACTCGACGATAGTCTCGAAGATACAATCCGTGTTACAGTAGTTGCAACCGGACTTGGCGACGATAAGCGTAACAAAAAAGGCGACGATCTTGCATCTTTAATCAGCAATGCTTCTGCTGAAGATGAAGACGATGCTTATGGCGATGTAATGAGCTTTTTCAAGAAGGACTAATTTAATTACTTAGCCCGGGAGTATACTGCTCTCGGGTATTTTTTTGTCTGAGGTTTATGTAATGACACTTAATGATTTAGGTTTAGGCAAAAGTGCGGTTATAACAGAAGTTTCCGGCGAAGGGGCTTTAAGACAGCACTTTTTGGATATGGGTGTAATTCCCGGTGCGGAAATTACTTTGATTAAATATGCACCTATGGGCGACCCTATGCAACTTAAAGTTCAGGGTTACGAACTAACACTTCGTTTAGATGACGCAAAGCATATTGAGATTGAAGAAATATCAAATACGAGTGAAGAAAATAGCGGTGTAGTCAATCGAAAAAAACTTGAACATCCCGGATTTGGCGAAGATGGCAAGTATCACATTAAAAAGGGTGAAGCACCGTATCCAAAGGGAACAAAACTGACTTTTGCTCTTGTTGGAAATCAGAACAGCGGAAAGACAACGCTTTTTAATGCACTTACTGGGGCAAATCAGCATGTAGGTAATTTCCCCGGTGTAACGGTAGATAGGAAAACAGGTGTTATCAGAGGTAATGACGATACTTTGGTAACCGACCTTCCCGGTATTTATTCTCTTTCGCCATATACATCCGAAGAAATTGTTTCAAGGCAGTTTATACTTGACGAAAAACCTACCTGCATAATAAACATTATTGACACAAACAATATCGAGCGAAACCTCTATCTTACTATGCAACTTATGGAACTTGAAGTGCCGATTGTTTTGGCACTTAATATGATGGATGAGGTTGAGGGAAACGGCGGAACGGTTTACATAAATGCAATGGAGCAGGAACTCGGCACACCTGTTGTACCGATTTCTGCCGCAAAAAATGAGGGCGTTGACGAACTTATACGCCACGCCGTTCATATTGCAAGATATAAAGAAAAACCCGGCAGAACAGATTTTTGTGATAAAGATACAGCCGGCGGAGCAGTGCATAGAGCAATTCATAGCATAATGCACCTTATTGAAGACCATGCCGTGGCTTATAATATACCTGTCCGTTTTGCCGCCTGTAAACTGATTGAAGGCGACAGTCTTGTGCTTGAAGCATTAAAACTTTCGGATAACGAAAAGGAAACTCTTGAGCATATTATTATTCAAATGGAGCAGGAAAGAGGGCTTGACCGTGCGGCCGCTATTGCCGATATGCGGTTCTCATTCATTAAAAAACTTTGTGCTTCTACGGTTGTGAAACCCAAAGTAAGCAAAGAGCATATACGAAGTAATAAAATAGATAAAATCCTGACCGGCAAATTTACTGCAATTCCGTCATTTGTAATTATAATGGCTTTGGTTTTTTATCTTACATTTGATGTTATCGGCTCAAATCTTCAAAAATTATTGGAAATCGGTATTGGATGGCTTAGTAATACAGTTGATGCCTTATTGGTATCGCTTAATGTCAATAAAGTCCTTCATTCGCTTGTAATTGACGGAATTTTCGGCGGAATAGGAACAGTAGTTTCCTTTGTACCGATAATTGTTACTTTGTTTTTCTTCCTGTCTTTGCTTGAAGATAGTGGATATATGGCAAGAGTGGCTTTCATAATGGACAAACTTCTAAGAAAGATAGGTCTTTCCGGCAGAAGTATAGTTCCGATGTTAATAGGCTTCGGTTGTACTGTACCCGGCGTTATGGCAAGTAGAACACTTCCGAGTGCAAGGGACAGAAAAATGACTATTATGCTCACCCCGTTTATGAGTTGCTCGGCAAAACTTCCTATTTACGGCTTTTTTGCGGCGGCTTTCTTCCCGAAACATACGGCACTTGTTATGGTAGCACTTTATTTTCTCGGAATACTTACGGCAGTAATCACAGCCTTAATATGTAAACGGTTTTTGTTTAAAGGCGAGGCAGTTCCGTTTGTTATGGAGTTGCCGAATTATAGATTGCCAACCCCTAAAAATGTTGTAAGACTGTTGTGGGAAAAGGCAAAAGATTTTATAGAGAGAGCATTTACCGTAATTCTGATAGCCTCTATTGTAGTTTGGTTTTTACAAAGTTTTAATTTTAAACTGAATGTTGTATCCGATTCTAAGGATAGCATTTTAGCGGTGGTTGCAGGTTTTATATCTCCCGTGTTTGCACCCCTCGGATTTGATAAATGGGAAATTGTAACTTCACTTGTTGCAGGATTTATGGCTAAAGAGAGTGTAGTTTCAACCCTTTCTGTACTTCTTGGTACAAGGCATATTGCAGAGTTTATTACACCTCTATCTGCCATTTCTCTTTTGGTCTTTTGTTTACTTTATACTCCGTGCGTTGCCGCAATCGCATCGATTAAGAGAGAACTCGGCGGAAAATGGGCTTTCGGAACAGTCGTTTTCCAATGCGTAATAGCCTATATATGTGCTCTGATTATAAGAAGTGTCATACTTTTATTTATGATATAATAACCTCAAACCGACGGCGGTAGAACGCCGCCGAAATGCTAACGCATTTGAAAACTTGCGTTTTCGTTTGAGAACATTGAATCATTAAAACTGCCGTGTTGTGACACGGCAAACGGCTTTGCCGTTTTAAAAGCTTACGCTTTTGTTTTATGATATAAAAAATCACCTATGGTAGCATTTCTACCATAGGTGATTTTTATAAGATATTCAGAATTAAACAGGAATTCTCGGAACCCTTGCAGAAACGGCACAAACTGTTTCGTAGTTTATGGTATTGCAAAGATTTGAGATTTCTTCTACTTTTAGTTCTTTTCCGAAAAGAATTACCTCGTCATCAACCTTTACACCGTCAATATCAGTAATATCTATTGACATCTGGTCCATACAAATTCTGCCGACAATAGGTGCTTTTTTGCCCTTTACATAAACATAACCCCTGTTTGAAAGAAGTCTGTTATATCCGTCTGCATAACCTACCGAGACAGTGGCTATTTTTCTTTCGCTCTCCGTTTTATATGTTCTTCCGTAGTTAATTGTTTGATTTGGTTTTACGGTTTTTATCATAGAAATTACCGACTTAAATGTCATAACGGGAATAAAATCTTCGTGGAGATTTAATGACGGAGAAGGGGAAAGACCGTAAAGGATAATACCTGCTCTGCACATATCGAGGTGTTTTTCGCCGTCAATACAAAGGGCTGCGGAATTGCAACAATGACAGTTGTCGGTTTTTAGTCCTGAAATCTTCATTTTTTTGATGGCATTTACAAATCTGCTATATTGTTCGTCGGTAAAACCGTCTTCTTCAAATTCGTTTCGGTCGGCAACTGCAAAATGAGTAAAAATTCCGTCAAGTATAAAACCTTCAAGTCTGGCACAGTATATAGCATCATCAATACCCGATAACTCGTCAGTTCGGCAGTCAAACCCTATTCTGCCCATACCCGTATCAAGTTTGATATGTATTTTAATTTTAGTATTTAGTCTTTTTAATTCTTGTGATAGACTAAGTGCATAATCTTTAGAAAAAACAGCCTGAGTAATGTCGTACTCTTTTAGTTTTGATGCAAGATGAACAGGTGTGTACCCCAAAATCAAAATTTCTTTCTTAATGCCGATATTTCGGAGTTCAATGGCTTCTTCAATATTAGAAACGGCAAAAGAATCGGCACCGCATTTATCAAGTACAGGTGCAACGATTTTGTAATCATGACCGTAAGCATTTGCTTTTACAACCGCCATAATTTTCGCACCGTTTGATTTTGATTTTATAATTTCAAAATTATGTTCTAAGGCTTTTGTATCTATCTCTGCCCAAGTTCTACGCAGGAAATCCATAAAAATCACCAGATTGCTTAATATTATACATTGAAGCGGAAAAGTACAATATCTCCGTC
>DFHZ01000037.1 GCA_002371985.1 Ruminococcaceae bacterium UBA3710
AATAGCATCCTGGGCGCAATCGTTGTAGCGGTAATTCTTTCCATCGTATTTATTATGGCATTCAATAATTACAGATCTGCTGGGGAAGAGGAAAGAACCTACGACGAGTTCATACAGATGCTGGAAGACGGCGAAGTAAAAGATGTTGAGATTTACGAAAAGAAGATTAAGTTCACACCTACATTCAAAGATAAGAATGTAGAAAATGTTACTTACTATGTAATTCGAACAGACGATTATCAGCTGGTAGACAGACTTGAGAAAGCAAATGTTAAGTTCACTGCAATCGATGAGGGTGGCAATGCAATCCTCAGTCAGATTCTTTACTATGTTGTTCTTATAGCTGTAATGTACTTCCTGACTATGCTCATTATGAGAAGAATAGCAGGTGGTTCAGGCGGCATTATGAACGTGGGTAAGTCAAATGCCAAGCTGTATGATATGACAAAAAATACCGGTGTTACATTTGCTGATGTTGCCGGTGAGGAAGAGGCAAAGGAATCTCTTACAGAAATGGTAGACTTCCTGAAAGAGCCTAAGAAGTATTTGGAGATCGGTGCGAGACTCCCTAAGGGTGCACTTCTCGTTGGTCCTCCGGGAACAGGTAAAACACTTCTTGCCCGTGCAGTTGCAGGTGAAGCCGGTGTACCTTTCTTCTCAATATCCGGTTCTGATTTTGTTGAAATGTTTGTCGGTGTCGGAGCGTCCCGTGTAAGAGACCTTTTCGGTGAGGCAAAGAAAAATGCCCCTGCTATAATCTTTATTGACGAAATTGATGCGGTAGGTCGTCAGCGTGGTGCCGGTCTTGGCGGCGGTCATGACGAAAGAGAACAGACTCTTAACCAGTTGCTTGTTGAGATGGACGGCTTCGGCGAAAATGAGGGCGTAATCGTTATGGCGGCTACAAACCGTCCTGATATATTGGATAAGGCTCTTTTAAGACCGGGTAGATTTGATAGACAAATTACTGTTAATTATCCTGATGTTAAGGGTAGAGAAGAGATACTTAAAGTTCATTCCCGCGGTAAGCCGTTAGGACCTGATGTAAATCTTTCTACTATCGCTAAATCAACTGCCGGATTTACAGGTGCTGACCTTGAAAATCTCTTGAACGAGGCTGCCTTGCTTACCGTTCGTAAGTCAAAAAAGGCAATCACGCAAGAGGAAATTGAAGAGGCTACACTTAAAGTTATCGGCGGACCCGAAAAGAAGAGTTGGGTTATCAAAGATTCTGAAAAGAAAAATACCGCATATCACGAGGCAGGACACGCAATTACAGGTTATTTCCTGCCGACTCAGGACGAGATACATTATATTACAATTATTCCGAGAGGTCGTGCGTTAGGTCTTACGGTCTCCCTGCCGAGTGAAGATAAATTCAGTAAGTATAAAACCGAGATGGAAGAAGAAATTACTATGCTTTTAGGCGGTAGAATAGCCGAAAAACTTTGTAATTCCGATATTTCTACAGGTGCTTCCAACGATATTGAGAGAGCAACAAAACTTGCTCGTGATATGGTCGTTAAATACGGTATGAGTGAGGAATTAGGACCAATACTTTATGCAAATTCAAACGACGAGGTTTTCTTAGGTCGGGATTACGGTCATGTTGAAAACTGTTCGGAATCCGTAAATGCTCTTATCGATAAGGAAATTCACCGTATTATTGACGAAGCATATAAGAGGGGCGAAAAAATTCTTTCCGAGAATATTGATAAACTCCACGCAGTTGCAAAACTCCTTTTTGAAAAAGAAAAAATCGACGGCGAAGAATTCAAACAAATAATGGAACAATAAATCTTTAAGCGGTACTTAAATGTACCGCTTAATTTTTTGTTAATTATTTATCATATTTTGATTGACATTTTACAAAAGAAATACTATAATGTATAAGGAGAAAATTTGGGGCATTTGCTCCAAAATCTATTAGGAGGAATTACAATGACTGAAAACAAGACCGTTATTAAATGGCTTGACGAAATGAAAGCATTGCTTTGTCCTGACAAAGTAATGTGGATTGACGGCAGTGAATCACAACTTGACGAGTTGCGTAAAGAAGCCGTTGAAACAGGTGAAATGATTAAACTTAACGAGGAAAAACTTCCGGGTTGTTATCTTCATAGAACAAAGCCCAACGATGTTGCCCGTGTAGAGGATAGAACATTCATTTGTACCAAAGATAAGGAAACCGCCGGTCCTACAAATAACTGGTGCGATCCTGAAGAAATGTATAAAAAACTTTATAATATTGCAAGAGGTACTTATAAGGGCAGAACTATGTATATCATCCCTTATTCTATGGGACCTATCGGTTCTCCGCTTGCAAAAATCGGAATTGAAGTAACCGATTCTATTTATGTTGTACTTAATATGGCAATTATGACTCGTGTAGGTGCCGAAGTTTTGAAGGTGCTTGGCGATTCAAATGACTGGGTTCGTGGCTTACATGCTAAATGCGATGTTAATCCGGATGACCGTTATATTTGTCATTTCCCTGAAGATAATACAATTATTTCCGTAAACTCTGCTTATGGCGGTAATGTTCTTTTGGGTAAAAAATGTTTTGCTCTTCGTATTGCTTCTTTCCAAGGCTGGAAAGAGGGTTGGATGGCTGAACATATGCTTATTTTGGGACTCCAAAATCCAAAAGGCGAAATCAAATATGTTGCAGCTGCATTCCCGTCGGCTTGCGGTAAAACAAACCTTGCAATGCTTATTCCGCCTGAATATCTCCGCAAAAAGGGATATAAGGTATGGACAGTCGGCGACGATATTTCCTGGATGAAGATAGGACCTGACGGCAGACTTTATGCCATTAACCCTGAAAACGGTTTCTTTGGTGTTGCTCCGGGTACAAACGAAAAGTCGAATTTCAATGCCCTTGAAAGCACAAAGAAAAATACAATATTTACAAATGTTTGCCATAATCTTGACGATAATACTGTTTGGTGGGAAGGACTTAACAATAACCCGCCTAAGAATGCTATTAACTGGAAAGGCGAGAAGTGGGATTATACCAAGTATGACAAGAATAATAAGATAGCAACTTCCGGTGCTCATCCAAACTCAAGATTTACAGCCCCTGCAAAGAACTGTCCTTGCATTTCCGACGAATTTGATAAGGGTCAGGGCGTTCCGATTTCGGCTATTATCTTTGGCGGTCGCCGTGCTAAATGTGCTCCGCTTGTATATCAGTCGAAGGACTGGGTAAACGGCGTATTTATCGGTTCAACAATGGCTTCCGAGACAACAGCAGCCGCTGCCGGAGCAATAGGTGTTGTTCGCCGCGATCCGATGGCTATGATTCCTTTCTGCGGTTACAATATGGGCGACTACTGGAAGCACTGGATTGAAATCGGCGAAACTCTCGACCCCGAGAAGGCTCCTAAGATTTTCAATGTTAACTGGTTCCG
>DFHZ01000184.1 GCA_002371985.1 Ruminococcaceae bacterium UBA3710
AGTTTATCCGCCTCTATCTCGGCATTTTTGGCATCTATTTCTGCCTTATTTGCAGAAATTTTCGCATTTATACTACTTATTTCTGCATTACAACGATTTATCTGAGCCTGAGTGTTTGCAATTTTCTTTCTTATCGCTTCAAGAACCGCAACCTGATTGTTTTTTTGTTTTTTAAGTTCGTTAATTTCAGACTGAATTGCCTTAGATTCCTGTTGAAGTTTAGCAATGTCGCTATTAAGTTTTGCTTTTTCGCTATCGGTAAGAGATAAAACCGAAAAAGCCGAACAAAAAACAAAACAAAGACAAAGTGCAACAGAAATAATTCTATTTAAAAACCTTTTCATATCTTATCTCCCTTATATTGCGGCAAATTCGCTACCCTCTTTATGGAGGTATTTGCCTATCATGGTAATACTGCCTATAACGCCTGCAACTACGCCGATTATTACGAAAAGACCGAACAAGTTAAGTGCCAAATCGGAATATTTGATAATATCGTTTGTTCCGAGTGTTGCACAAATGGTTTCGGTTGCAACACGGTAACAGAAA
The DNA here is from genome assembly GCA_002371985.1 of Ruminococcaceae bacterium UBA3710. Lineage (GTDB taxonomy): Bacteria > Bacillota > Clostridia > Oscillospirales > Acutalibacteraceae > UBA737. The sequence goes on from DFHZ01000184.1 coordinate 550, forward strand.
TAAAGCAAACCCTCGGAAAAAATCGCCGAAATAAGACCGATTAAGATTCCCTCAACAATAAAAGGTATTCTTACAAATGAATCGGTAGCACCGACCGCTTTCATAATGCTTATTTCAAGTTTTCTGCTATACATAGTAATTCTTATGGTATTTGACACAATAACAAGCGAAATAATCATTAAAATAGCAATTATCCAAAAACCTGCTATGCCAAGACCTTTTTTAAGTGCCGAAATTTTCTCGGCTAAATCGCCGTAGGACTGAATTTTATCTACGCCCTCAATTTTTTCGATTTTTTGGAGTGTAGCACTAAAAAGGCTCATATCTTTCATAGTAACCTTAGCGGCACCCGAAAGAGGGTTGCCGTACTTTTCGTCAAGGAATGTAAAATATTCTTCCTGCCCTTTAAGAAAATCTTTTTTAATATCTTCAAGACCTTCTTCGCCAGAAATATACTCGACCGACTCAACATTATCAAGTTTCGCTATTTTATCACAAAGGGCTTTTGCCTCTTCTTCGTTATGAATGACATAATCACTGCTCTTTATGCCGTTTTCGTCGGGTTGTTCTGCATCATCGCCCGTTTCGGTTTGCTCGGCATTTTCGGCATTCCCTGCTTGTTCGTTATCCTCTTTATCAGAGTAAAAAGCCCAGGTATAGTCCTTCATATAAGCCATAACAACATTTTGCTTTTCGAGGTTTCCGAGAGCAAGTTTTGCGTTCTCGGAAATCAGGACTGCAAGACCGATAGCAACCATACAAGCCACCAAAACACCTATGGAAGCCACTGACATTAAGCGATTTGCCCAAGTATTTTTAAAGCCTTCTTTTGTCAGATACCTTAAACTGCTTAATTTCATTCCTCGTCCCCTCCCGGTAAATTATCGGCAACGATTTTTCCATCATCAAGCATAATAACACGATGTTTAAAATCTCTGACCAAACTATGGTCGTGCGTTACCATTAAAACGGTTGTCCCCTGTTTGTTTATTGCAGTAAGCATAGAAACAATTTCATAGGACATATTGGGGTCGACATTTCCGGTAGGCTCGTCCGCAATAATTAAAGCAGGATTATTTACAAGGGCACGGGCAAGACCTACACGCTGTTGCTCACCGCCCGAAAGTTCATTCGGCATTGACCTTGCTTTATCGCCAAGACCTACTGCGGCTAATGCTTTTGGTACTTCCCTTCTTATTTGTCTGCTCGGAGCACCGACAACACGCATAGCAAAAGCAACATTATCAAAAACATTCATTTTAGGAATAAGGCGGAAGTCCTGAAAAACAATACCCATAGTTCTCCTGAGCATTGGGATATGTTTTCTCTTCATTTTGCGAAGATTAAAACCGTTTACCGTAATACTGCCGGTATTGGCCTTTTCTTCTCGCATAATAAGTTTCATAAAGGTACTTTTTCCGGCACCCGAGGAACCTACAACGAAAACAAATTCGCCTTTATTTATTGTTATATTAACATCGTTAAGTGCGTGAGTTCCGTTCTGATAGGTTTTTGAAACATCTTTAAACTCTATAACAGTGTTATTGTTTTCTCCACCAAACGACTGTAAATCAACTGTTTTTTCAGACATTGAAAAATCTCTCTTTCAAGTTAATATTTAACCGGTGTAGTCTTTAAATATTTATTTACCATAAGAGCAATTTTAAATACAATGGCATGGTCAAATTCTCTCAGGTCAAGACCTGTGATTTTCTTGATTTTCTCAAGACGGTATACAAGTGTATTTCTATGAACAAAAAGTTTTCTTGATGTTTCGGAAACATTAAGATTATTTTCAAAGAAACGCTGAATTGTAAACAAGGTTTCGTGGTCAAGGCTATCAATAGAACCTCTCTTGAATACCTCTTTTAAGAATGTATCGCAAAGAGTTGTAGGAAGTTGATAGATAAGTCTTGCAATACCGAGATTATCGTAAGAAATAATAGTTTTTTCAGTATCGAAAACTTTTCCTACTTCAAGTGCTACCTGTGCATCCTTAAACGAACGGGCAAGTCCTTTAAGGGTATCAACAGTAGTACCTATTCCGATAACGATATGAACAAAGAGTTCACCCGAAATGGTATCGGCAATAGTTGAAGCAAGGCTCTCAATATCCTTTGATTCAACACCGATACTTGTTTCTTTTACAATAGCAATATCGGTTTCATTTATGCTTATTATAAAGTCTTTATTCTTATCGGGGAAAAGATTTTGAAGAATGTCATAAAGCATAACATCGTTCTGCTCAAGGGTTCTTACAAGAATAACAGTACGGGAAACATCGGTATTAAAGTAAAGTTCCCTTGCCTTTAAATTTATATCACCCGGTAAAATATTATCGAGAATTATATTTTTTACAAAATTGGCACGGTCATATTTCTCGTCATAGTAAAACTTAATATTGGCAAAAGCAACCGCCAAAACACCGGCATATTTTGAAGAGATAACATCATCGCCCTCAACAAATACCGTATACTCTTTTCCTCTTGCCGAGTCGATTGGTTTGAATGTAAACCCGTTTGCTGAAAAGACTTCGCCCGTCATAGGAGCATTTATCTGCAACTGCTCACCGATACGGTCAAGATCGCTACAAGCAATAATATTTTGACTTTCATCCATAACACCGAAAGTTTTATCTATTGTTTCTTTCATCTGTTGAATAACACCTTGGAATAGTCTGTTAGACATAAAAATACACCTCTTAAAATAAAATTACACAATATATATTTATAATTGTTTTTATTTTACACAATTTCTACTGATTTTTCAAGACTTTTTAACCAAAAAGTTACAAAATGTTTACAAAAAAACCGGGGTTCTTGAGTTTAAGAGCCTCGGTTTTTTATAAATATCAATATGCTTTGCCCCAATAGAGCATTTTTTCTGCCTTTTTACCGCAACAAACACAGGTATCGGAAATTTTTTCCTGCTCGAACGGAATACAGCGGGATGTTACACCGGCAACTTCTTTAAGTTTATCTTCACAAGCCCTATCTCCGCACCACATAGCACGAATAAATCCCGGCTTATTATCGGCGATTTCTTTCATTTCGTCAATGTTTTTAGCATCAAAGGTCATATTTTCTCTGCGTTTTAATGCCTTATCATAAAGCCCTTTACCTACAGTTTTCAGAAGTTCCGGTATTGCAGTTTCAAGTTTGTCAAGCGAAACGGTAACCTTTTCGCCGTTATCTCTGCGAACGGCAACAAGGCAGTTGTTTTCTATGTCTCTCGGTCCCAATTCAAGTCTTAGCGGAACACCTTTCATTTCATATTCCGCAAATTTCCAGCCCGGAGTCTGGTCCGAATCGTCAAGTTTAACCCTGCAAACCTTTTTAAGTCTGTCTGCTACCTCTTTTGTTTTATCAAGCACGCCTTCCTTATGCGATGCTATCGGAATAACAACCGCCTGAATAGGTGCAATAGCAGGGGGAAGAACGAGACCGTTATCGTCGCCATGCGTCATAATAACAGCACCGATGAGCCTTGTTGTAGTTCCCCATGATGTCTGGAAAGGATAAACCTGTTTATTATCTTTATCGGTATAGGTTACATCAAATGCTCTTGAAAAACCGTCGCCGAAATAATGCGATGTTCCGCTTTGAAGAGCCTTACCGTCGTGCATTAAAGCCTCTATCGTATATGTAGCCTCTGCTCCGGCAAATCGCTCTTTCTCGGTCTTTTGACCCTTTACAACAGGCATACAGAGAAACTCTTCGGCAAATCTTGCATATACATTAAGCATCTGCTCTGTTTCCGCCTTTGCCTCTTCGGGAGTAGCATGTAATGTATGACCTTCCTGCCACAAAAATTCACGGGAACGAAGGAATGGTCTTGTTGTCTTTTCCCAACGGACAACACTACACCACTGATTATAAAGTTTCGGCAAATCTCTATAAGAATGAACTATATTTTTAAAGTGATCACAAAAGAGTGTTTCAGAGGTCGGGCGGACACAAAGACGCTCTTCAAGTTTTTCTTCGCCACCCATAGTTACCCAAGCAACTTCGGGAGCAAAACCCTCTACATGGTCTTTTTCTTTTTGGAGCAAACTCTCCGGAATAAACATAGGCATATAAACATTTTCGTGCCCTTTTTCTTTAAAAAGCCCATCCATAATGCTTTGGATGTTTTCCCAGATTGCATATCCGTAAGGGCGTATAATCATACATCCCTTAACCGAAGAATAATCTATAAGTTCTGCCTTTATACAAACATCGGTATACCACTTTGCAAAATCTTCGTCCATAGAAGTAATTTCTTTTACCATTTTTTCTTTAGCCATAATAATCACCGTCTAATATTATATTATAATAACAAGTATTTTTCAAGATTTTTTGATTTTTTTAAAAAACCTATTGACAAACGAATAAAAAATACATAAAATCGTATTAGAATTTCTCGAAGGGTTGGATTTAAAAATGGTATTCGATAAAATCAAAGATATTTTAGCCGTTCAGCTTGACACTGATGCCAACGATATGACTATGGACACCAGAATTGTTGAAGATTTAGGTGCAGATAGCCTTGATGTTGTTGAAATGCTTATGGCTGCATACGATGAGTTCGGTGTTGAGGTTCCTGACGACAAAATTGAAAGTTTAAAGACTATCGGTGATGTTGTAGAATATATTCAAAACGAAATCGACTAACCTGTTACTAAAAATACTAAGCGGATGAGCAATTTGCTCATCCGCTTTTTTATTATTATAATTCTTCAAGGTCAAAAGGCGTTGACTGATAAACAAAGTAGTTAAGCCAATTTGTAAAAAGAAGATTTCCGTGTGCTCTCCAATTTACCAAAGGTCCGTTTGCAGGGTCATTATCTATGTAATAATTCTTAGGTAAAGCAGTATCCAGACCGGCAGAAACATCTCTTCTGTACTCGCTGTCAAGCGTCAACGGGTCATACTCCGAATGACCCATAACAAAAAACTGCCTACCGCCGATTTTTGATACGATATGAACACCCGCTTCCTCAGAGGATGCAAGAATTCTTAAATCATTACATTTTTCAATCTCTTCTCTTTTGACATAAGTGTATCTTGAATGAGGAGCATAAAATACATTATCAAAACCACGAAGAAGCATAGAAGTAGGATAATCGCAGGTATGAGGGAATACTCCGAAGAGTTTTTCGTCCATTTTATACTTTTTTATGCCAAAATGATGGTAAAGTCCTGCTTGAGCACCCCAGCAAATATGCAGGGTACTATGAACATTCTTAACGCTCCAATCCATTATTTCGCAAAGTTCGTCCCAATAATCAACCTGCTCGAAAG
>DFHZ01000127.1 GCA_002371985.1 Ruminococcaceae bacterium UBA3710
CAAGACCCGGACCGCCTCTTTGAACATTTATAATTACTGCCGGAAGGTCCGAACCTGCAATGTACGAAATACCTTCCTGCTTTAATGAAACGCCTGGCGAAGACGAAGATGTCATAACTCTGACCCCTGCTGCCGCAACACCGTAAACCATATTTATTGCCGAAATTTCACTTTCGGCTTGCAGAAATACGCCACCGATTTTAGGCATTTTCTTTGCCATATAAGCCGCAAGTTCCGTTTGCGGAGTTATAGGATAACCGAAATAATGAAGACAACCGGAACGAATGGCTGCCTCGGCTATTGCTTCATTTCCTTTCATCAATACCTTTTCGCTCATTGCTCTCACCTCACCTTTCAACAGTTATAATGCAATCAGGGCACATTGTAGCACAAGAAGCACAACCGATACATGCGTCCATATCGATTATATCAGCCGGATAATGTCCCTTTTTATTGATTTTATCGTTTTGAATTTTAATGATATGCTTAGGGCATACATCAACACAAAGACCGCAACCTTTACAACGGTCATATAAAAAAGTAATCTTAGCCATAGATTTATTCCTTTCGGTTAAATATCACCAATATTTGTCTTGCAGGTTAAGTGGAAAATAGTCGTTGTTTTCAAAATCCGATACAAGAGATTTTTTCACAGTTGTAAACACAACGGGAAGTCCCGTTATAACTGAGAGTTCTTCTGCTTTTTCACTCGAAGAGATTACATCTTCAAGTGTTGTTTCCTCGCCTAAATTAGAATTATTGATAATTCCGGTAAATGGAATTTTACCGGCAAGTTCAATTTCTTCTAAAACAGTTTTGGCTTCAAAAGGTGTTCTTGTTAAGGGTCTGAAAAAATTGACAACATAAAAATTATCAAAATTGTTTTCCTTTATTATTTGGGCGGAAAATCTACCCAAAGCATAGGCACCTCTATCGTCTCCGCCAACATCAATAACCGCATATTTTGACCTATCTTCAACTAAAGAATAGGCATTTGACGGAATACTCGGAAGGTCAACATTTGTATTGGCAAAAGGCAAACTTATAACCTCAATGCCTGAGTTTTTTAACTGCTCTTCACTGTCTTTTGTTCTGAAATACGGATTAACTATATCCAAATCTGCAATAACTACGGGAAAACCTTTTTTCTTTAAATAAAAAGCATAATTTACCGCAATATTGGTTTTACCGCTTCCGTAATGTCCGGAAAAAAGCGTTACTCGTTTCACTTTTTAAGTCCTAACGGATATGTCCAACCCATATCATCCTTAACAGTTCCTGTCTGAATTCCATAGAGTGTGTCATAAAGTTTTTGAGCAGTAGGACCTACATTTCCGTCATTAACTAAAAGGTCTTTTCCTTTGATATTAAGGCATCCGATAGGTGAAATAACTGCTGCTGTACCACTTGCAAAAATTTCCTTCAAAGTACCTTTGTTCTGAGCCTCAATGATTTCGTCGATAGAGAGTTTTCTTTCTGTTATCTTAACTCCCCATTTTTTAAGAAGTTCAATTACCGAGTTTCTGGTTATACCGGGAAGTATTGTGCCTGAATCGAGCGGTGCAGTTATAACCTCATCACCGATTTTAAAGAAAGCATTTGAAGTACCGATTTCCTCAACATACTTATGTTCCTCGGCATCAAGCCACAAAACATCCTTACAGTCAACCTTCATAGCGTCTTTTGATGCTCTCATACCTCCGCCGTAGTTACCGCCGACTTTTGCGTATCCTGTACCGCCTTTTGCAGCACGGATATACTTATCCTGAACATAAATTCTTGTTGCAGAAAGTCCGCCGTCATTAGCAGCATAATAAGAACCGCAAGGGCTTAAAATAATCAAGAAACGGTAATGCTTTGCAGGTAAAACCGAGAAAGAAACCTCATCGCCGAATATAAACGGACGAATATATAATGCAGTTCCCGGAGCCGAAGGCACCCAATCAATATCTTCCTTGATTACTGCTTTTACACCGGCAAGTAAAATCTCTTCGGGAAGTTCGGGAATACACATACGCTCATTTGTTGAAGCCATTCTCTTGGCATTCATATCAGGACGGAAAAGTTGAATTTCGCCCGATGGTGTAACATAGGCTTTCATACCTTCAAACATCATTTGAGCATAATGCAAAACGCAGGATGCAGGTTCAATTAAAATAGGCTCGTGAGGTACTACTCTACCGTCATGCCAACCCATACCTTCGTCATAGTCCATTACAAACATATGGTCCGTGAAGAATTTGCAGAAACCTAATTTTGTTTCATCCTCCGGACGAGGTTTTGGATGTGTTGTTCTTGTTACTGGAAAATTATAATTCATAATTTTCATTCCTTTCTCTATAAATCAAATATTATATATTTCTTTTCGCCTGTCGGCAAAAACATTTATTGAATTTCGTATGTTTTCCAAAATGCTTTCATCACAATTTGCAGTAATTATTTCCCTACTTTCGGAAGCAGAGGCAATTTTTTCACCCCATGGGTCGAAAACCGAAGAATTGCCGCCAAAAACAGTATCACCCGAACGGTCGCAGGAATTAGTGCAAACTACAAACATCTGGTTTTCTATTGCTCTCGCTTTAGAAAGTGTTAAAAGGTGGTCTACCCTCTTTTGAGGCCATTGTGCAACTAAAAACAGATAATCTAAACGGTTATTTACCGTTAAAGTTCTTGTAAGTTCGGGAAACCGTATATCATAGCATATAAGTATTCCGCATTTTTTTCCGTCAAGTTCAAAAGTAACCGTTTTTTCACCTTTTGTGAAATAACCGTCCTCGTTCATTGGTGTAAAAAGATGCGTTTTATCATATTCGGCAATGTTTTTACCTGTCCGGTCAAAAATGTAAGATGTGTTATATATCCTACCGTTTTTTATATTTGCAACCGAACCGGCAACTATATTTATTCCTAATTCTTTTGCCAAACCGCCGATAACCTTTTTAGTCCTCTCACCGTCATTATCGCAGTATTTTTCAAGATTGTTTTTCGGAAAATAACCGCTGTTCCATGTTTCCGGCAAAACAACAGTATCAGGCTTTTGTAAACTTGCCTTTTTGATAAGGTTTTCGGCTAAGGAATAGTTATGCTCGGTATCACCGATTACCATATCCATCTGAATGCAGGATATTCTCATAAATGCCCTCCTTAAAGTTTATTTCTCATAATCTTTCCGCTTGTTGTTTTGGGAAGTTCATCACGGAAAACAACTATTCGAGGATATTTATATGGTGCAGTTTTAGATTTTACATAATCCTGAATTTCTTTTTTGAGTTCTTCTGTACCCTCGTATCCTTTG
>DFHZ01000146.1 GCA_002371985.1 Ruminococcaceae bacterium UBA3710
CTTCATGTTAAAGTGTTGACCCCTCAAAAGCTGCGTGATAACATTAAAGAGGACTTAAAAAAGGCAGTGGAAAATTATATTTGAAAAAGAACGGGAGAAATAACTATGGGAAAACATTATATTTATTCTTATCGTCTAACCTATTTTGGAGGAACAGCGCCTTGCTATGACGATGACTTACTATCTTTAGCAATTTGTAAACGCGATATGCGAAGAGTAATGGGAAGAAATTTCAACGCTGATCGAAATAACAATCAAGATAACACATATTGGTTTATAGGAATTGTCGGGTGTGGATTGGCAGATGCCTCAAACTCCCTTTTTCGCGGTAATGCAGGGGAGATATTATATATTGCAAAGCTGACTGATGTTATAGATTTTTCGGACTATTTTTCAAACCCAAAATATAAAAACCGCAAAGATCAAATATATAAAGAGTGCAAAGACGGAAAATATTCGACAGCAGGTTGCCAAAAGTGGTTTGAGCATACTGGGAGTGAAGTGCATAAAGAGCCAGATCTTCAAGAACGAGATTGGGATGTTCAGCATGGCAGTAAGGAAACATTTGTCTTAATTTCGAAAGAATACTCTTTTGTCGATCTAAGTATGTCAAAAACGATCGAATGTTTAACTGAGGATGGAAAATTAGCAAAAGGTGTTGGCCATACTTGGTTTGAAACAAGCGGTGATTCTAAAATGGTAAAGTTTTTGGAAGAAATTCTTTCCCATGCAAATATCAAACACGGAATTGAAAATTTTCCTGCCGAAGTACAGAAAGATTGTGCCGGTGGCTGCGGAAAGGATAAAGCATGAAAATCATACTTTCCCGCAAAGGTTTTGATAGTGGGGCGGGCGGTTGTGCAAGCCCTATCCTTCCGGACGGAACGATGCTGTCTATGCCGATACCTTCGGAATCTGACAATTACAAATACATTAAATTGATAACGCCATCCGGCAATACTTATGAGGAAATACTACAAAACTTAAATCCAAAAGAAACTTATAATACCTGTCACCTTGACCCTGATATCCGAAAAGGGATAAGACCTACCCCACCGGGATGGGTACCGGCGTTCGGGCAAGTTGACGCGGCACAAACACATTTGGATAATCAGGATGTCAAAAAAGGTGATTTGTTTCTCTTTTTCGGTTGGTACAGAAAGACAGAGTATGTAGACGGAAAACTGCGTTTTATCAGAAACGCTCCTGATATTCAGGCGATATACGGATATTTGCAAATCGGTGAAGTCCTCAAAGGTTTGGATGTAAAAAAGTGTCCGTGGCATCCTCACGCGGAGGATTCCCACATATATAACAAAAAAGGTGAGATAACAAACAATACGATTTACGTAGCATCAGATTCTTTGGTGATTGACGATATCAAGACCAATTTTCCCGGCGCTGATGTTTTACCGTTTTCCGAAAGTCGTGTACTTACCGCAGAGGGACAAAACCGAACCCGTTGGAAATTGAATGACTTGTTTGAAACCGTCGATATTTCTTATCACGATAGAAAAAAGTGTATTAAAGACAACTATTTTCAAAGTCGTCCCCGTGGGCAGGAGTTTGTTTTCGACGAAAACCAAAAAGCGATAGAGTGGGCTAAAAAAATGATTTTTACTTAATAAATGATAAAGTTTTAAATCAATGCACCGTTTTCGGTGCATTGATTTTTCTATTATTGTATTACGAAAAAGGATGGTAAGCACATGGCGTGGTTTGACGGAACGTTTGATTACGATAAGGAAGAACTGGAAACAGAATTTCCGGTGGCGATAACGAAAGACCTTTACTTGCCTACAACGACGAGCTTACCGTTAAAGAGTATCGGGAAGAATACTTGAAACGAAAAGCCGTTAATTCTTCCTATTCGTGGTCTAATGGTCGGAAATAAAACAAGCGCAGGGCAACCGAATATCGGTCGCTGCCGCGCTTTTTTTATCATTCGTGTTTTTTGATCCAATCAAGGATTTTTTCGTAATTCCAAGAGCCGTCCGCAACCGAAAGACCGAGTTCAATCAATTCTTCCTGTGTAAATTTCAGCGGGATATCATTAAGCTCCAATGTAATGAGCATCACAAAAACGCCGATCCGTTTGTTGCCGTCAATAAAAGCATGGTTGTTTGTAAGCGCAAACATAAGCCTTGCCGCTTTTTCTTCTACGCCTGGATATTGCTCGATATCATCAAACGATGTTTCGGTACTGTAAACGGCAGATTCCAAAAGCCCCATATCGCGAATTCCCCGGCTTCCGCCGGTTTTAGCTATCAGTTTTGCGTGCAGTGACAATATTTCTTCAATAGTCAGTAAAATCATTTCGCAAGTTCCGCCAGTGCTTCTATATTTTCGTTCATGATTTTTTCTGCGGCAGTATCAATTCTCGCCTTTCGCATCTGCATAGCGGCGGCGATATTTTCATACTCATCAAAGTTAACAATTACATAGCGAGGTTTGTTATTTTTCATAATAACCGCCATGCCGTTTTCATCAACGATGTGCACTACCTTTGAAAAATTTTGATTGGCATCGGTCATAGGAACTATTGTTTTTGTATTGACCAACATAAAAATCACCTCACTTATATTATACACATTTATAGGATAAAATCAACCTATATTTATGCAAATTATGCGTTGCCAAAAATTATAATTAACACTTGACAAACGAACGAATGTTTTGTGTAATAGCTGTCCAAATATTTTTTAGAAGTATTAAAAAATTTAATATCGGTGTCAATAAATATTCGCGGGCTTTTGCTCGCTAATGCTGTGGTGAGCTGAGTAAATCACCGCACACATCCCTGTTGCCTTTGGAACACGGGCGGGATGCAAGATAGTGTTCCCGGATCCTAACAAGAGCCGTTACATAGACACACTTTTTTAAGCGAGGTAAAAGGCTTTGCTTATTGGTGTTTCTGTGTAACGGCTTTTTTGTATATAATTTGTAAATTTTTTCAGAAACATATACATAAAACGGCTGTTTTTGGACGTTATATGAGGGAACTAAATCTGAAAAACTAAAAAACTTTTTCTGAAGCTTAAATTATAGGCGTTTTCAGTGCCTTATATATGGAGATAGTTTCACCTTGACAATTTAATGACCGTCTGAATTGGATACGCATGTGCGATGATACAAGCACGGAGACTCCGGAGAGATCCTCGGGAAGGAACTGCATTCAGGGGAAACTGCAAAAAAATGCAATACATATTTTAATACGAAAGGGGGTTTGGAAAAATGAAAAAAGAAAGCAATTCGGTGAGCAATGCAATTTCGGATGCGGCTTCTAAATTTAGAAGATGTCCGGCACGAAAAAGATCACTTCTTATCTGCCATAAATACTTTTATGGAAATGTAAACGCTAACACCTGTTCTGCTTCGAGAACTCATTGAGAAAATAGAAGTGCATAACATCGAGGGCACAGGCAAAAACCGAACGCAACGCATTACCATTCATTACAGGTTTATGGGTGTAGTTCAAATTCCTGCGACTACGAAACAAAAACAGAAAACTCACAAGCTTGATACCCGTCGGGGAGTGGCAGTAGAGTATCTTCCAAATACTGTTTCTGCCTGACAAAAAACGAGCAGACTCATCGAGCCTGCTCACCTACATACGAAAATCAGATAAGTTGAATATATAAAAAACTGAGTGTTCATAACTCACTTGCGTTATGAACACTCAGCATGGTGCGACGGTTTAAATAGGACTTATAACAACAGCCGGTAACAGAGTCAAATAATATGTCTCACACATTCGACCTATCGCCTTCTTATTGGTACAATGATGCCAAAGGAGGCGATAATGTATGCGAGAACAAAAAAGGATTTTAGAACTTACAGATTTTGAATGGCGACTATTAGTTGCTTGCCTCAATACGGTGAGGTCAAAGTATATTGATGAAGATAAGACGATTGAGGATGTCAATTTGTTACTAATCAAAACATTGAATGCCAAATTAAAGAAAGTGAGGGTTTGAGAATGGAACAATTTATTCACGATGAAACAAATGGGCTTGATTACGAACTTGTAGGAGATTACTACCTGCCGTGTCTGAAAGCGCCCGACTCACCAAAAGTCGGCAGATTTGGAATGATGTATCACAATTATCTGCGCAATCACAAAAGAGTTGCATATTCGGGACTTCTGCTTTCTGGAAAACTTAAAGGACATATTGAAGATATTGACCGTCAAGCAGAAGATTTGTTTTCACAACTGGTAGAACAAATTAAGCAAGCCGAAGGCGTTAGCAAACAACTTAAAGCAGAGAATCAAATGGCATGGGTAGGCGCAATAAATAATATCCTAAACCGTGCCAATGAAATAGTAATTAAAGAATTAATCTGTAATAATCAATAATGAAAACAATTATTAATTCAGGAGTGTGCCTTTAATATTTTTATAAAGATTGATTTCCTATGTTTCCCATGAGACGGGGGTGCGGACATATTCTTGGACTGTTTATACTATTAATCCAAGACTATGCCTGTACCCCCCCGAGCCTTTCCCATTATTATTTGTTTTCTCACTTAAATACCCCATATTCATATTGGATTAGCAATTTGAATATGGGGATATTCTTTTTAACCGTAAATATTATAACTTGCATTAATCATATTCATGGACTTCAATAATTTATAGCAATATACAAACGGACCTACAATAATGAGCGAACCAAGTACGCCCCAAAGCCAGTAATCACTTGCTCCAAAGCTGTAGTTGTGGCCTCGACGGCGAAGTTCAGTTCCAATTCGTTCAGAGAATTGATGGTTCCAAATAAATCCATAAATGAAGAATGTAATATACATAATCCAAAAAGCCGCTAAAAACGGTATTGTCCTTTTTTCGTCATATCTGCTTGCAACTATGTTGATTTCACTGGAAATACGGCTTTGAATAACAATAGCATATATACCTAAAGTAATTATACCTAAAAAAATCATTTTAAGTAAACTTCTTTCGGTAGGTAACTGTAACGCTGGTCTTGATGCAACAGGTTGTTGTGCTTGTACATATTGCTGAATGTTCTGCATTGCTCCGCAATTCGGGCAATATGCTGTACCGGGAGCAAGTTCTATTCCACAATTTTGACACTGCATGTTAATCACCTCAAAAATCCGATGCTTCTGATAATTGCCGGTTCTTTTGCTTTACCCTGACAAATCTGGAAGAAACAAATAATCTTAATAACGCCTAATACTACCGCCATAACAGTATAGGCAATAGGAACTATAAAAGTCCAGAATAGCAGTAAGGTGCAGATAAGCATTAAAATGTTAACAACCATAAATTTAAGTGCTTGTCTTATATGGAACATTGTGTATTCAGATGTTCGACTCGCAAGAAGTGAAATAATAATCCCAAAAATACCGAGAAGATATCCAAGCATGGCAAATACTTTATTATCAGAAATATCTTTAGGATCAAATTCCGCCGTATGGTCAAATGGATCGTATGCTGGTGCATAGTTCGGCTGAGGTGGCACAGTTCCCTGCGTAAATTGCGGTTGCTGTGGTTGAGCGACAAATTGAGTTCCACAGTTAGCACAGAAAACCGCATTGTCATCGAGTTGTGCATTACATTTTGGACAGATTTTCATATTGTTTTCCCCTTTATATAG
>DFHZ01000071.1 GCA_002371985.1 Ruminococcaceae bacterium UBA3710
ATTATCATTGACGGTAAGGATAATGTTGTAACTCCCATCATAAATGACAGCACAACGCCGAGCAAGGCGCCCTTTGCAAGTAATGCTTCTGCAATCGGTATTGTTCCAAATATATCTGCATACATCGGTACGCCGGCAACGGTAGCGATAATTACGCCAAAAGGATTGTTGTTTCCTAAAGCGGACACAATAAATTTTTCGGGTATCCAGTTATGAATAACAGCGCCGATACCTACGCCTATCAAAATATACGGTGCAACCTTTTTCAAGGTTTCCCATACCTGCTCTCTTGAGTATCTCAACCTATCTTTGACTGTTAACTGCTCCTGCGGAATGTCTATTGCTTTTGCATTTCTGATAAAGTCCTCAACCTGATTTTCAAGGTGTAGCTTTTCAATGATTGTTCCGCCTATAACTGCTATAATCAGTCCTACAATCACATAAGCAAAAGCCACTCGCCAACCGAAGATACTCATAAGAAGGACAAGTGAGCCGAGGTCAACCATAGGCGAAGAAATCAAAAAGGAAAATGATACACCAAGCGGTACCCCCGCACTTGTAAAACCGATAAATAACGGAATCGAAGAACAAGAGCAAAATGGTGTTACTGTACCGAGCAGTGCAGCGATAATTCTTGCGCTGAGCCCGTGATATCTGCCAAGTATTTTCTTCGTTCTTTCCGGTGGAAAGAAGCTCTGAATACATGATATTATGAATATTAAAACGCAAAGAAGTAAAATTATTTTGATTATATCATATATAAAGAACTGCACGCTACCGCCGATTTTTGTAGTTGTGTCAAGCCCGATTGCGTTCAACAGTTTTGCTATTAAGCCTTCCAGCCATTTCAGACCGAGTATTTGATTCTGAATGAAATCCCAGACGCTTTTTATTGCTGTCA
This sequence comes from Ruminococcaceae bacterium UBA3710, assembly GCA_002371985.1. Lineage (GTDB taxonomy): Bacteria > Bacillota > Clostridia > Oscillospirales > Acutalibacteraceae > UBA737. The sequence continues at coordinate 902 of DFHZ01000071.1, forward strand.
TATCATCACTCCTGATTAATGGTAAAATGTTTTTTTGATTTGTTCGCAATTCTTACGAGCAAAAGCATAACGGGTACTTCGGTCAGCACGCCCACTGTCGTTGCAAGTGCCGCAGGTGATGACGTTCCGAATAGAGCAACGGCTACTGCAACAGCCAATTCAAAAAAATTTGAAGCACCTATCATTCCGGCGGGTGCCGCAATATCATAAGGTAATTTCAACAATTTACAAACGGTAAAAGCAATCGCAAATATCAGTAATGTTTGCAATATTAACGGAACTGCAATTAAGATGATATGAAGCGGGTTTTCAATTATTGTTTTGCCCTGAAATGAGAACAGCAAGATAAGTGTGAGTAAAAGTCCTATGCTTGTAGCATTGTCAAATTTATGAGTAAACATATTTTCAAAATATTCTGTACCGTTTATTTTTGTTACGATAATCCTTGTCAATACACCTGCCGCAAGAGGAATAACAACAAATAATACAACAGACAAAATCAGCGTATCAAATGGAACGGATACATTGGAAACGCCAAGCAAAAATTTAACTATCGGCACAAAAGCAATAAGAATAATTAAATCATTTGTAGCTACCTGAACTACTGTGTAGGCGGGATTTCCATTTGTTAAGCTACTCCAAACAAATACCATTGCTGTACACGGAGCAGCGCCGAGCAATACTGCGCCTGCCAAATATTCAGTTGCAAGGTCTGAAGTAATAAAGTCTTTAAATATCACAAAGAAAAATAAACTTGCAATGCCGTACATTGTAAACGGTTTAATCAGCCAGTTGACTATCCAAGTTACAAATAACCCTTTCGGATTTTTACCGACGTTCTTAACGCTTTTAAAATCCACCTTCATCATCATTGGATAAATCATTATCCAAATGAGTACAGCCATCGGTATTGATACCTTTGCATGCTCAAAACGATTTAGAAAATCCGGTATTTGCGGTAAAAAACGACTAATGAAAACACCGATTGCCATGCAGATTATTACCCATACTGATAAATACTTTTGAAACGAATTAATTGTACCTTTTTCTTTTTGCATTGTAAAAGCTCCTGTAACCCATTTATAAATTGAAATGTATCAATATATACTATTTATTGTTAGCCGTGCATATTACTGCACGGCTTTAACTAACAGCATTTTTCCTGCTTGTTATCGGGTGATACTTCCATAAGATTATTTAGAATACTCTTTACTGACTCAAAGCCTTGTTCGTCAATGGAATAATGCATCCATTTACCATCTTTTCTTGCCCTTACAAGTCCGCTGTCGCAAAGAATTTTCATATGGTGGGAAAGCGTAGGTTGCGTGATATTCATATTCTCAAGAATAACGCAGGCGCACTTTTCGCCTGATGCGAGCATTTTCAGAATAGTTATTCTGTTTTCGTCGCCAAGTGCCTTAAACATGAGCGCAGCTTTTCTTTCCTCTGTCATTGTATCACATCCATTGACAATTATCAATGTGTAGTATAATATACAGATTGATAATTGTCAATATGTTATCGAAAAATTGTGTATTAGAATTAGACAACTCCCGATTTGTCGTGTTCATTATACCGTATCATATGAAAAAAGTACAGCCACCGATGTTGCTCGGTGGCTATGTGTTTTACGCCGGGAAGTTGATTACATTATCACTCTTATCTGCATTCTCGATTATGGCTTTCATCTTGTCTGCGGCATTTTTCTGCATATCGTCCGTAACGTGCATATAGGTGTTCATCGTGAAGCCTGCATCCGTGTGTCCGAGCATCTGCGA
>DFHZ01000078.1 GCA_002371985.1 Ruminococcaceae bacterium UBA3710
GCTTATCATCATCGTAAGGTGTCAGGTCTGTCTGCCTGCTTCTGATAAGTCCCATTTTCAGATGATCAATTGATAGATACGGAAACTTATACTTTTCAAGCAGCTTTTGAGCAAGTAATGTTTTGCCAGTGTGGGAAGCACCTGTAATTAAAACAATCATTTTATACCTCTAAACAACAATTTATCATTCACGGCAATGAACTCACAAAAATCGGGGGCTACGACGCAGATTACAAAATCTTAACGCGGCAGCCCTTTTCGTTTTTATCAAAAATCAACTTCGGTATCGTAATAGCAGCATTTAAGCAGCTTTTCCATTTCCTCCTGTGAGGGCTGACGCGGATTGGAGCCCGTGCAGGCATCGCCGATGGCGTTTGCGGCAATAGCGGGCAGTCTTTCAAGGAAGACTTCCTCGGGTACAAAGCCCTGCTCGGTCGGGAAACTGTCCGCGCCGTAATTTTTAATGCAGTGCGGGATATTGAGTTTATCGTTCATAGCCCTTAAATAATCTATAAGCAGTTTTACCTTTTCGTCGTCGTTTGCGCCGCCAAGGTGCATATAATCGGCAATAACGCCGTAACGCTTTTTAGCCGTTTCGTCCTTTGCGTTAAAAGCAATTACCTTTGGCAGATACATTGCATTTGCCGCGCCGTGGATGATATGTGCGCCGAGGTCGGCAAAGACAGCACCCGTTTTATGTGCCATGGAATGTACTATGCCCAAAAGAGCATTTGAGAAAGCCATACCCGCAAGGCACTGTGCGTTGTGCATCCTGTCGCGTGCATCCATATCGCCGTTGTAGGACTTAACAAGGTCTGCCTGTATCATCTCTATCGCATGGATGGCAAGGGGGTCTGTATAGTCACAGTTTGCGGTGGAAACATAGGCCTCAATGGCATGGGTCATAGCGTCCATACCCGTATGCGCCGTAAGTTTCTGCGGCATGGTCTCCGCAAGGTCGGCATCAACAATTGCCACATCGGGGGTTATCTCAAAATCCGCGATAGGATATTTTATACCCTTGTCATAGTCTGTGATGATCGAGAAAGCCGTAACCTCGGTAGCTGTGCCCGATGTTGAGGGGATAGCGCAAAAATGCGCCTTTTTGCGGAGCTCGGGTATGCCGAATACCTTGCACATATCCTCAAAGGTGCAGTCGGGATATTCGTACTTTATCCACATAGCCTTTGCCGCATCTATAGGAGAGCCTCCGCCCATGGCAACTATCCAGTCCGGGCCAAATTCAATCATTTTAGCCGCGCCGTTCATTACCGTGGTAACGGACGGGTCGGGCTCCACGCCCTCTATAAGCATAACTTCCATCCCCGCCGATTTTAAATAATCCTCGGCACGCTGTAAAAATCCGCCGCGTTTCATAGCACCGCCGCCCACAACAATTACAGCCTTTTTGCCCTTTAAATTTTTAAGGTTCTCAAGCGAACCCTTGCCGTGGTACAAATCTCTGGGTAAAGTAAATCTTGCCATAAATAAAACACTCCTTTTTATGATTGTTATTTTTTGTCCTATTTCGTTAAAATAATAACACACTTGTTCGAGCATTTAAAGAGGCAAAATATTCAAATATAAAAAATTTTTTTATGCAGATTGTATAGATTGTTAAGGATAATCAAAAGATTTGTGCAATATTTATCTGCCGTTTTTATTGAATAGTACCGCAATATAGCCATTTCTCCACGTTCCCGCACTTTGTCAGTTATTTAACAAAAAACGGAGACAGAGAACCGTCCCCCGTCTCTTATATACAAGTCTAAAAATAAGCTCTCCCTCTCGTCCGGCATCGGTTGCACACACGATACCCGTTACATCCTTGCGGTTCATAAGTTTTCGTATGGTGTCAAACTGCTTTTTTGTACCGGGGAATATATCATATTTCCACTCGGTAGGGATTATGGGGAGCTTATCCCATTTCTTATATTCATTCCCGTAAGCCTCGGGCAATGACAAGCCCACCAAATGCCCAACGCACCAACTGACGATGTAATCGTTCCCCTCGATATATCCATCTTTTCTGCCTCTGACACCCAATACCTTTGCCACGGTATTTCCTACAGAGGGCTTTTCACATAATACTAATTTTGGCATAAATTTCTCCTTTCATTGAAAAAGGCAAGTGCGGTTGACACTTGCCTTAATAGTTTGCTATTAATATTTTATTTTTTTGGTTCATGAAAAGCATAAACAATAGCAGCAGCAAATGTACCACTCATTGCAATTAATCCTAATGCAGACTTCAAAGCATAACCAATTGAGTTGTCATACGATGTCCGTCGCTGTACATAACCACCACAACGTGGACATCTATTTGCATTTATAGATATTTTTTTTCCACAAAAATCACAATTCATTAATTTAGCCATTTAATTTTCCCTCCTTAAAGTTCCTTATAAAATTCCTTAGAAAGTTCCTTAGTTTTTTTTATTATCCAAAAAATTGGTGCTGCAAATAAAGCACAACTTACCACAATTCCGACATCATTGATTGCATCTATAGTTGCTGAGTTATCTTTCTCTTCACCACAATAAGGACAATTCTTAGTCTTACGAGAAAATTCTCTGCCACAATTCTTGCATTTTATTGTTTTGCTCATAGACACATCACTCCTTTTTCTGTTAACTATCATCCAAACAATTTTCTTTCCGTAAATTAAAATACAATTGATTCTTTGTCTTTAAATATAAACATATTCTCTCGTATTAGCATCTTTAATAATAATAGCATGATCTGATAACACTGCTGAATTTAAAATTATTTTAAATATCGTATGTATCGTCCGAAACAATATATTTATTATCACAAAACTCGCATTCCCAATAAGAATCTTCATCATTATAAACAAATATCATTTCTTTATTACATTCCGGACATTCAGGTTTCTCCATTTCCGGCGTGTTTTTGAATTCATTAGTCACATCTATTTCATGGCCACAATTATCACATATTAATTTAAACTCATAATCTATATCCTCTTTATAAGAGATATTTGTGTCCAAATTCAAGCTATCAAATTTTGCACCACACTTTGGACATTCATTGATAAATTTAGAATCGTCAAAATCATCATACATAAACTTCCCTCCTATCGATTTCTTATCTATTTCATTATAGCATCGTTTTTTTTTTGTCAATCTTTTTGTGGCGGTATTGAAAATTACTATTAATATCGAATAATAGATAGGAGGATAATTATATTTATCTCGAAAACGCTCTCATCTCCGCCTTTGGAAATCCCGTATTATACAGCCTTATCCCCTCAGTTATATCCACCTCTTGCCATTTGCCGTCAATGAATATCTTGTTCCACTGATGGGTATGGTCGCTGTTTAGCACCATTTGGCAAGGGATATTAAGCCTTGACATAAGTCGGTAGTAGGCAAGGGAGAAACTGCAACAGATACCTTTGTTGTTCTTATACATATAGTAGAGGTCGCCGTTTAGGGCTTCATCGTATGTGTAATTATGCACAATATATTTGTATATGTATTTAGCCTGTTCCCTTTGGGACATTCCCTTAACCCTGTCTACAAGCTCGTTTTCTTTATTTGTGATGAATTTTGTTATTGCTGTATTTTCCTCTTTACTGTACTTATATTTAAGCTCAATAGCATCATACAAACCGTTATCATCCTCATCATAAACCATTAAGTTTTTGTCTATGAATGAGGCGCTCATATTCTGACCGTAGTATACCGCCATAAAATTCGCTATATCCTCTATAGACATTTGACACTCACGCATATCCACATAAGTGTCATAGTTCCGAATAGCCTTGTTTATCCTCGCTGTAGGGTCTGCCGCATATGCTGAGGTTGTCAATACGGCAGTTGCCAAAATTGTTGTTAAAATTTTTCTCATATATTTTTATCTCCTCTAAATTCGTTAGTTATGGGCTTTTTCTTTTCCTTGTCTACAAGATTAAAGAAATCCTGTAGGCTCATCTTGTTGGTTTCAAGCGTATCTACCACGCTTTCAAGCATTATCGCATTTCTGCGTTTCATCTGTATATCAAGTTGCTCTTGAAGTCTTGCTATCTTTTTATCGCATTGTTCAAGTGATTTTACTATATCTTCTTTTTTCATTCTGTTTCCTCGCTTTCTTCACTCGAATAGTCAAAGAACAATTCGGGTGCTAAAATATTTTCCTTTACGCTGTTTTCATCTGTGAAATCACAGGGTAGAGAATACAGCTCTATATGTAAATGTGCCTCGCTTTCCGGAGGATACTCCTCAAAGTAATCTCCGTCTATATCGTGATAGGTGGTAGCTGTGGCACAAGGGAATAATAAATCGGCTATCAAGTCCTCATTCTCGGTATCGTTATCGCTGCTTGGTGTGCTATTGTTTACACCCATATTTTTGCCCACAAGTCCCAATGCCTGACCTTGAGTTACCAATGTCGGTACTCCGGATCTTATATACGAAGCACCGGAACAGGACATCTTTACACAATAGCCGTAATCGTCAAACTTAAAATTCGTACCGTCATAAGAGGTTGAAATTACATACTCAAAGCCTCGTCCCTCACGCTGTTTGGCGATACATAAACCGGATATAGGTGCTTTGATAACATCTCCGTCACTCGCCGATAAATCGTTTGCCCAATGAGTGCCGTCCTTGCTTGATACCGTACCATAGACCGTTTTTTTATCACTCGGTGTTGGTGGCTTATATTTCAGAATAAGCTGTTTACCGAAATGCTTTGAAATACGGCTTGATATGGTTTCGTCTTCCTCCAAGTCCAAAGGAAATGAAAGAGCCGCAACCGCATAGTTGCCATACTTGTAGGTATAATTAAAGCGTTCCTTTTGCTCTCTCTGTTTATCATCATCACTGCTGAATTTTAAAATATCATTGTCAATAAGGTACTTAACCGAAAACTTTCTGCCGAAATAGTAATATTCGTGGGTTTTATTATGAGAGTAGCTTATACTCAATTCCGAAGTATCCGCCGAATAATCGCAAGTGCCGTCGCTGTTCATTTCTTTATGAACTATGGGTGCATCCCAAGTGAATTCCACCAACTTTCTCGCTTCTTCTTTAAGTTTATTCTCGCCAACAAAGCCTATGTGAGATTCGAGCCAGCCGAGGTTTTCACACTTCACCTGCATATAGGCAAGAGCAGCTCTGTAATCTTCTGTAGTCCATCGGTTTTCTTCCAAGAATTCATCCGCAGAATAATAAATCTCATTAAATCCCTTATAGGTTGGCTTTAGTTGTTCGCCATCGCTGCTTATACGTTCCGTTACCAAAGTATTGGCTGTCCCGTAGTGTTCATTGAAGTTTTCCTCGGATTGATGAAAGAAGAATGGATCCATCGGAACATCTTTTGCTATGCAATAGTAATACCTGTATGAATTGCCGCTTGAATTATCATTCTTCTGTGCTATCTCGACGGCAGTTTTGCCCTTGCGAAACCACGCTCTTTGACGGTTATAATCAAGGTTTGAAATGTACTTGACTATCTTTGTGGTATCCATAACCGCAGAAGTATCCCATATATAAGAGCCTATTGCACCGGCGACAAGTCCGCATATTGCAACAATAAGCACCACAAAGACAAGTGAAAACGCAGCAACCTTTATAACTATCCCTCTTGCGGATTTAAGCATTACATCGGCAACTTTCTTTGTGGCTTGTTTGCCTTTGGTTTTGATGATATTTATGCGTTGCCTTGTTTGTAACCTCTTAAAAGCGTTGTATCTCTGCTTCGTTTGAAGTAGAGAGCTTTTAGTATTCTTTATTGATTGTGGAGCATTCCTTATGTTCTTGATGGTCGAAGTAGTGCCGTTTACAAGATTATTGGCTGTATTTATGGTAGCGTTATAGCCTTTCTTTGTATTCTTTGCAATTTCAACAGTAGTAATTAAATCATCAACTGCCTTGAAGGATAAATCATTCTCCCCATACTCTTTTATATCTTCTCGGAAGGTTGCAACAGCCGACTTACCGACAGCATTTATCGCTTTTTTTGCTGAACCGTTCATATCCGATATGGTGGTAGCTATGTTGTCCTTGAACTCCTGACGGATATTTAGGTTCTTAACATTCTCGGCGGTCTTGGCTTTGTCATATACTGTCTTACGCCGTGCCTTTTCAATGCCTTCGGGCTTTAATACCTCAACAGCTGTTGCTGTGGTCAAAACTACCTTTTTGGTACTTTTCAAAGTTTCGTTATCGGAATTTTTAAGAGCAGTTTGTACTGTGCTTTTAAGTTTATCCCTTGATAAATCGCCAAGTGTGGTATTTGATTTTTTCTTGCCGAAGTGCTGTTTTAAGGCTCTTTTGTAGTCTTTGGCACACTCAACGTCCTTGTCGATTTCGGGTATTGAGGTGTTATCTTTTGTTGGGATAGTGTTCTCAACCACATTTTCAGCATTGACTTGTAGCTTATCTTCTTCAAGGTCTGAACGATAAGTAAATACATCGGTCTTGTTATCAATGTTGCTTTTTGCAATATTAAGTTGCCTTTGTCGTATAGCCTTTGAAAATGCACCATTAGAAACATTTACACCATTGTCTTTATTATCAATATAATCCCGTACAGTCTGTGAAACATTGTATTCCTGACTGTTTGAGAGGATATGCCCATCAGCCGAAAAATCCTTTATAGGTGCAGTATAGGAATTATCTTTAACCGGAGAAGTGCTATCAATCTTTTTCTTTTGCC
>DFHZ01000036.1 GCA_002371985.1 Ruminococcaceae bacterium UBA3710
CATCAGGCCGCCGGAGCAGTTGCCGGTCGTCTTGATATAACTGTCCGAAATATTGACGGAAGTACCTTCACCGTAGCTGAACACCGCATTCGCGTGGGTACCGTCGGTAGTAATGACCATGTCGCTCAGAGTGAGTGTGCCTGAATTAGTTGCGAAGACCGCAGCGTTATCGCCATAAAAGTCAGCTTCGTCGTTCTGCGAACTGTCGCCGGTCTTAACGACCTTCATGTTGCTGTAGCTTGCCGTTTCTCCATCGACTTTGATCGCGTGCTCTCCTCCGGTACTGTTTTCAACGGAATCGTTGATGGTAATTTCTGATTCACTCAGCTTCCTGACGCTCGCAGCTTCTGCTGTTGACTCGGCTTGAGCCGATGTTGCGGCTTCTGCTGCCGGCTGCGTTTCGTCCGTACTGCTTCCGGTTTCCGAGCTTCCGCACGCCGCCAGAGATAATATTATAAGACCGACCAGAACCAGCGAGAGCAAATTTTTTACTAATAATGTTTTATTCATCGTAATACCTCCGTTTCTGTTGTTTGTAATTAAATTGCATTGTGATTTTCTGTTCATGGATAACCTCCTTTACTTTGATGAGCTCATTGTAAAGGAGGTTCCTTGAAAATAGATTGAAGTTTTTAAAAAATTTTTTTAGAGTTAGCGTGCAGCTTGTGTAAAGGATATTTGAATCGATATATGTTGTTTTACAATGAAAAGAGACCACACAGCAAAAATTACTACAAGATACCTTTGGAAAAAGAATTGGAATTCTTCTTGAAAATGAACGGTTCAAAGGTTGCTTTGTCTTAAGAACGGGGATTCGGATTTCAATATAGCATCATATGTGTTTTAGTTAAACTCAAAAACCGGCTCTGCACGGTCATTTTTCAAGACCCGCAGAGCCGTTATCGTTAAAAGCGTTCACAAGCACCTTTATATCGGGGCTTTTAACAAAAAATAACTGCACACCCTTGATGATACGCTTTGTATCAAAATTGGTGTGCAGTTAATTGTAATCTGATCAGTTGGAAGAACCGGATACCTTTGTAATAAACGGGTCGATCGCCATAGCCGTTTTAATTATCGGCATTGTCTGCAGGATAATGTGTCCCGGCCCTTTGATGACAGTGTTGAACAGCCCTTCACCGCCGAAAAGAACATTTTTAACGCCCTTAACAGTCCTTGTATCGATAGAGCAGGTGGCATCCATAGTGGCAAGGTATCCTGTGTCCACGATCTTGCAGTCGCCTGCGGGGATGTCATATTCCATGGCTGAGCCATCGATTTCAATAAACACGATGCCGTTTCCGCTGAATTTCTGCATAAGGAATCCTTCGCCGCCGAAAAGACCTGATTTGAATTTTTTCTGGAAGAATATGGAAATATCAATGTTGCCGAAGCTGGCAAGGAACGCGCTCTTCTGTGCAACGACAGGCTTATCCGGTGTTATGTTGATAGCGCGTATCGAACCGGGAAACGACGATGCAAACGCGATCTCTCCCGGACGGTTGGCAACATACTTGTTCTGGAACATTTTTTCACCCGTGAACATCCTGCCGAAAACTTTGCCGATTCCGCCGCCTTCGGTTTTCATCTCGATCTCGTCATCCATCCAGCTCATGGAGCCGCCTTCACAGGTCATTTCTTCACCTGTTTCAAGTTGGCAAAGCAATACCGGAAGGTTACCGCCTTCAATTCTATAATTCATAATGATCCTCCTATAATTATTAAATTTGTTTATCGTTAGCCTTTAGCGCATTTCTCGCAGGTTTTCTCTGTATTCGTTAAGTTTACGGGCGAACAAAAGCCTTGATCTCCGTCACTACGCCTACCAGCGCTAACACTGCGCCCACCACGATTATAATTGTAGCGTTGCCGGAGAGGTTGCCTTCCGCAATGCTTTCGGGGTTCGCAGACTGATACAGAATAGTAACTTCGTCGCCCTTCTTCATGGAAGAGTCATAGCTCGGGTACTTAACGTTTTCGTACTTTTTCCCGTTGACCTCATAATCAACGTAGACCGTATAGTTGTACTGGTCAAAACCGTCTTCGTCCGTGCCGGTCCATTCCCGCTCGATTCCCGTGATCACGCCGGTAGTGGAAGCATCGTACAGCTTTTTGCTGTTCATCTTGTTTACTCCCATCACGATCACGACGATACCGACCACAATTGCAATAACGGGAAAAATGATGTTTGAAAGTTTACGCATAATTTTTGTCTCCTGATTAGTTTTTGTATACATTATTATAGCATACTCGGAATTTAATATCAACACCAAATTGACAGCAAAATATTTTTAATTTTGTATATGGCAGTGAGCCGCTGTGGGCGCGTTTACAAGCGGACTGGGGAGCCGGACGTGACTTTTTGCGGAAGAGGAGGAACGGTTTTTTCTGTATAAAAGCGCCCAAAAGTACACTTTTAAGGCGAAACGGTAAAAAATTCCAGTTAAATCCATGACAATCTACGTCAATCTAATTCGAGGGAAATCAGAGGGAAACATAAACATTAAAAACATAAAAATCAGAGAGTGCAGCGGATCAAAACTGCACTCTCATTTCTTTTTATCAAGTTATTAACTGTGTTACCTGCTGTTATTTCAAAACCGATGTAAATGTGTCATACCACTGACTGTCTTTTGTACATGCACATGCCACATAGTTTTCATATTCCACACCTTCAGCATCTCGGATGCCTCTTACATACAAAACGTTGCCTTTCCAAGAAAATAGCTGGTCATCATCTATGCTGTCAAAGACTGTATTAAAATCACCGTCATCAAAAATGCTTAAAAATACAATATATTTTAAATTATTGTTATGATACTCTTTCGTTTGTTGACTGGAAATATTCGTTGAAACAGAATACATCACTTGCTGCACAAACCCAGTGGTATTGTTTACCCAAACATGTAAAGTTGCAAAGGTTTCCAAAGGTTTATTGATACCAGGGGTTAAAAATCTCTTATTTGTGAAAGCATAAACATATTGTGTGCATTCCGGAATATCGCTTGATAATACTGTAAATTGGCTCTTTTGCAAATAATTAAGCTGCGCATATGAATTGACAGCCGTGTCTCCTTGGCCGCCCATTCTATCTTGCGCTTCAATATCTTGCAACTTGTTGTATTTTTCAATAAACTGGTCAAAGGTTGTATCAAAAGCTACTCCGCCCAAACTATCATTCTGATCTGTTTTAACAATGCAATTCGAGGAATTACCGTCTCCCGAAGCACTTACACAAATCAACACAAATACAATTATCGGCACAACAATGTATGCGACTTTTTTTCCTTTGGATAATGATTTGAAATGGGTATAGCCATGAATAACATTACGAAATCCTGCAAACACCTTTTGCAAAATAGTTTTAGATTCAGTCGAGTTTTCCGTGGGGTTTGGTATAGATGTTTCTTCAGGAACAGCAGAAAAAGGACTTTCGTCCTGTGTAGCCGGTTGGACATATTCATTTACGGGAGTTGTCTCTTGTTTTGTAGTGTCAAGCTCGTTGGTTTGTTCCACGATTTGGCTTCCGCAGGAATCACAGAATTGAACATTCTCCTCAATCATTTTACCACATTTTTTACAATACATATCGTCTTCCCCTTTCATTTTTTCACATTGTATCACAAATAATGCTTATAGTCAAGTAATAATGCTAATAGTTTATTTATGAAAAAAGGTGTTTTCGTGTATAATATCTTTGTTTATCAGCAAAGAAAGTCGGTGACAAAATGCGTTGTTCAGTGGATTACTACGCATTGGGTATGCGTATTCGCGAAGCTCGCGAAAGACGAAACATGACACAAGAACAATTAGGCGAAAAGTGTTCCTTGTCAACTGCCCACATCGGTCACATAGAACGCGGAACACGCACGCCATCCATTGATGCGCTATGCTCGATCGCGACGGCTTTGAATGTCAGTATAGACAGCTTGCTGTTGGATAGTTTTGACGATAACGAACGATTTGTGCATTTGTCCGCTTCACTCAAGCATAAAGACCCTGAAAAAGTCCGTCGCTTTCTGACAATGGTCACCGCCATGGCAGATAAAATTGATGAAATATAAACGCTGACAGGATTATACACCGTCAGCGTTCCGTTTGTCCTGTGCTATCAGCATAGGTTTTTTGTTTTTATAAGCTAAAAACGTCTAAAAGGTACACGCCGCCTCTGCAAGCCGGGATTTGTCACGCTCTTTTTACCGGGTGCCTAATTACAGTTTTTAACTTATCAGGAAAAACCTTACGAGCATCACTCAAATAGATTTCGTGATGAAACCTGTGTTCAGTAATATCAAGAACATATCCCTGATTTTCCATATAGGCGTGCATCAATGCTACTGTGGCGGGTTCGTCATCGTATGAGCCTATGTGCATACACTGAACACATTCTCCCTCATCATAGGTTAGAAACTCCACCTTTGAAAAGTCCGTTTTTTTCTTTTTTGTAGCTTCTGCGACTGCCCAGCAGAAATCGTCTTTGGTTACAAAATCAGGAAGCCTGATTACAGAAATCCACTTAAAGTTTTCCTTATGAGCATAATCAATGCCGTTAACACTGCCTTGCCACCAAAAGCCTTCAAGCGGAGGAACAACATAATCAAAATATCCCTTAATTTGGTGTTCACCCATTTTACTCATTTTGATAGTGAAGGCTATGCCGTAGAGCAGACCGATAGACCGCTTGTACTCCCCATCCTCCACGTTCGGATCACCATGTCCGCGAACCGCAATATAGT
>DFHZ01000110.1 GCA_002371985.1 Ruminococcaceae bacterium UBA3710
CGCAAATTGCGGGAAACGAAGCCAAAGATATTCAGGGATATTTCCGAATTTTTTATTTGCATAATCAAGAATGTTTTTTCTTAAACTTTTTTCTTCATTCATAATAACCACTTAATCCGGCTCATTCATTATCGCCGAGCATTTTATAGAGTATCTTATAAAGGCAATCTGCTTCTTCGGAAGTAAGGGGAATTTCTTTTGCCATACATTCCGGAACAGACAATGCCTTCTCTTTTAAGTTCTTCCCTTCTTCCGTAAGTGTTATGACAAGATTTCTCTCATCACTTTGGTCTTTTTCTTTTTTTATATATCCTTTAATCTTAAGTTTTTTTAATAGAGGGGTTAATGTATTAGATTTTAGTTTCAATGTTTCGCAAAGATATTTTTCATTTACGCTCTCTTCTTCCCATAACACCATCATAACAATATACTGCGTATAAGTTAAGTTAAGTCGGTCTAAAAACGGCTTATATTTTCGGGTTATCAAATTAGAAACCGCATAAATCGGAAAACAAAGTTGATTTTTCAAGCGAAGATTACTATATTTATCCTGCATTATGTCAGCCCCCTTCTTATAATTATATCGCATACGATATAATTTGTCAAACATACCCTTTTTAAAATAGAGATATGTACGGTTTTACTGTATACCCAAACGCTCAAAAAAGTCCGCCTTTTGGCTGCCTATTGATACATCACTACTTTTTAAATCTCCGTGGAAAAGTGCGGAAATTCCCTTTGTAATATAACGGAACAACTGATAAATCCAAGCAAACGGACGCAAAAACTTATGCTTTTTAAATGCAACGCAGTTTTCTTCCCCTGCTCTTTGAAGTGTTTTAAAAATGCCGTTCTTTTTTACATCCATTGATAAAGACTGCACAGGGCGATATACATAAGGATTTTTAACACCGAAATTACCGTTTGTTATAACGGTAGAAAGCAGTTGTTCTGCCGTTTTTTCATCGGCACCATCACACCACGAAACATTAAGAGGTAAACCAAAATACATTTTACACATTTTAACTATTACACAGGCAAATGTAAAAAGCCCTGCTTTCTTGAAAAGCGGCAAAACTTCATTTTCAAATTCGCTTTCGTCCTTAAACGAATTGACAAACAGCATAAAATCTATGATTTGTCTTATTCCTATACCGCCATAAAGGTGATGACGAATATGGTCAAGCAATACAAGTCCGTTTACAGGTTCGGGAAGAGCATAAAAAGAATTGCCGTAAATCTGAACAGTTTTAGCATTTTTAATACCTTCTATTAAATACTCCTCAATATCATAACTTGCATCGCTATATCTCTTATGAAGTTCAAAAAGCACTCCGCCTTTTTTAAACTTGTAGTCCCGATCATCACCAAAATCATGGATAAACTCATAGCCGTTTTCTTTAAAAAGTGAAAAGGTATCATCAAAGTACCCGGGTGCCACAAGAAGATCAACATCACCCATTGCACGGTTCATAGGTGTTGAGTAATAAACAGCAGCGGCGGCACCTTTTAAAATTACAAAAGGTATATGATGTTTTTTCAGTAACTCTGCCATTTTAGTCTGTTCATACATAATGCGGATAAAATTTGCTTGTTCTTTTAAAGTGGTAGACTTCCACTGTGCAGAGTATTCCGCCGGAACAACATCAGAAACAAGAGGCACAATAGTCTGCATTTTTGCCTCTGTAAATACAGCGTCCCAATCTACATCAGACTGCAAATCAAGCGGGAAACCGAAAAGTGCTGATTTTATAAGTTGTATAATCACTAATTCGCTACTGTTCATCTTTATTATTCCTTTTCTTTAAGAAAGTTAAACTAAGAAAGTATGAATGTTTAAATACTAAATCATAATAGCATATTACTGAATATTTTGCAAGGAAAATCAAACCAATTTTGCTTATTAGGTAATAAAGTTTAAGACCTTTGGCAGAGCCAAAGGTCTTAATACAATTCTATTTAAAAACTACTTTAAAAGATACCAACCCATCAGGGCAGGAAACGGAAATTTTTGCATCGTTAATATTTGCTATGTTTTTTGCTATTGCAAGTCCTAAACCGTAATGACCCGTAAATTCGTGGGAATTATCGGTGCGATAAAACCTTTCAAAGATTTTTTCCCGCTCACTTTCGGGTATTGCCTCACCGGGATTAGATATAGTAAGTACAGAGTTTCCCTTATGCGAAAACAGGTCAACTTTAACAACCGCCGGTTCTTCTCCCTTTTTGGTGGTGTGAGATATAGCGTTGTCAACAAGTATCGTTACTAATTGACCGATGCTTTTTTCGTCAATATTTGCGACAATTCCGCTTTCAATATTATTCTCAATTACGACACCTTTTTCAAAAGCAGTCGCTTCAAGAGGAAGAATTGTGCCTGTAACAAGATGGGATAAATCGCAAGGTTTCTTATCTACCGTTTTGTTTTCGTTCCTTGCAAGTTCCAAAAGTTCGGTAACAAGTGCCTTCATCCGTTCGTTCTCAAATTCTATGTTACTAAGCCACTTATTCTCCCCTATTTCACGGCGTAATAGTTCGGCATTTGCCGAAACAGCGGCAATAGGTGTTTTTAATTCGTGCCCTGCATCTGCCGTAAACTGTTTTTGCTTTTGGTATGTTTCTTCCATAGGAGATACAATACGGTTTGCGATATAAACCGATATAAAGGTTATAACGATTATTGCTATTATACCAAACAAAACCGTAAACCAAAAGAGCATTGAAAAACTGTCGGTAAATACGGTATTATCCATAAATGATACTACCGTTTCGTCGCCATTGTTTGTTACGATATAAAGCAGTTCCCCCGTGCGTCCTTTTTCCTTTTCCCGCACACTTTCGGCAATACTAATCAAATCGTCGTCTGAGTATAAACCGTCTGCACCGTTTTCAATTACAACCGTTTCACCGCTTGAAGAAAACTTTACGGCATAGAATGTACCTATTTGAAGGTTTCGCTCCATTTTATCGGGTCCATGCATATCTTCGCCCATATTACCGAAATCATCAGGCTTTTTATCGCCCATAATGCCTTTTTGCTCAATCGGAGTATTGTTTGTAAGCATTTCGGTGCGTTTTTCAAGAATTTCAAAGTTATTTAAAGTAACCGATAAAAAACTTGCAAGATATATCATTCCGAGCGTACCGACAAGAACGGCACAAAGAATTGCAAGTATTGAAAGGACAATCTTCCGTTTTGCTTTTTTAAACATCTTCATACCTCAATTCATATCCTACGCCACGAACCGCTTTTATTGCCGTCTTTGCACCTATAAAATTCAGTTTTTTCCTGACAAATGTCATATAAACCTCGACATTATTGTATTCGGCTTCGTTTTCATAACCCCATATCTTAACGGCAAGTTGCTCCCTTGTAAGTATCTGATTTTTATTTGAAATCAATACCTCTAAAACACGGTATTCCTTATCCGAAAGTCTGACCGATGCTCCGGTGCCGTTTTGCACAAGGTTCATAGTTGCCGTTTCAAGTGTTATATCGCCGAATACAAGTTTACCTTCGTCAACTTCGTATTGACGGCGAGTAAGGGCACGAAGTCTTGCGAGGAGTTCTTTAGGTACAAAGGGTTTAGTAAGATAATCGTCTGCTCCGCAGTCAAGACCGTTTACTTTATCGTCAATATCGCTGCGGGCGGTAAGCATCAGTATCGGAGTTTTTATGCCTTTTTTTCTCGCCTCAAGCGCAATATCAAATCCGCTTTTGTTCGGAAGCATTACATCAAGCACGACTATATCATAAATATCGCTTTCTATGGCATAATATCCTTCAAGACCGTCAGTATACCAATCAACATCATATTTTTCGAGACCAAGCAGTTCAACGAGTGCCTGACCCATACGCTTTTCATCTTCAACAAGAAGTAATTTCACGAAAGAACGCCTCCTTTACTAAGTTATTTTATCATAAATACTCTTTTTTGTAAATGCAGGAAACTGTATCAGAGAGATTCTTTCATTTGCACCTGTCCGCAAACTATATTAAGATTGCCGTTTCTTGTCCGTAATTCGTCAAGGAATGCTTTGGGTACGGTGTTACCTTTAAGGACAATATCATATTTTAGTTCGTAAAGAGTTCCGAGATTGCTCGTTTTTACACCCTCAAGTTTTGCCGATTT
Source organism: Ruminococcaceae bacterium UBA3710 (assembly GCA_002371985.1). Taxonomy (GTDB): domain Bacteria; phylum Bacillota; class Clostridia; order Oscillospirales; family Acutalibacteraceae; genus UBA737. Next base: position 4,134 of record DFHZ01000110.1, read on the forward strand.
TGTGTACTTTTCAAAAATATCATCGAAAATCCCTTCGTAATCGAGGTCTTCGGGTATCGTTATTTTTAAACTTCTTTCGCTGTCTTTGATTGCCCCGAAGTTAAACAAGCATAATAAAATCTGGAAGACGGCAACAACTGCAAAGAAGATTAGTGCAAGTGTAATATATCCCATTCCTGTTGCAAGTCCTATTGCCATTACCATAAAGACTGCGGCTATTTCCCTTGCAGTCCCCTGTGCCGAACGAAATCTTACAAGACTAAACGACCCTGCTACCGCAACACCTGCACCGATATTGCCGTTTACAAGCATTATAACTGTTTGGACGATTGCCGGTAAAATTGCTATGGTTATAAGAAAACTTTGTGTTGTTTGATTTTTGAATTTGCAAATCAAGGCACTAAGTAACCCTAAAATCAAAGAAACTCCTGTGCAAATAAAAAATGTGTTTAATGTGATTGTTGATTCAATAATAGAACTAAGCATATAATTTTAATTCCTTTCCTCTGTTCCCTAAAACATATTCTTTGTAGTATGTGCCGTACTTTGAAAATGATGTCGGCATTGCTTTCACGCTTGAAAGCAGGTGTGCGAGCCATAGCGGTGCCGTGCCTGGAATTTTTATTTCCATAAGAACCATATCAGCCGGAAGCATTTTTTCTCCGAAATCACCTTTTCTTAAATCAAGGGCATATTCACGAAATCTTATGTCCTTGTCAAATGTGATTCTGAGTTCTTCATTGTCTTTTCCCATATACGATGTTCTGTCATAAGCAATATATACCTTTGGTTTTGCGTTGTATAAAGACTGAAAATACTCAATCTCTTTGCTTATTTGATTGCCGGAAGATAAATCTTTGTTACCGGCAAGGTATTTCTCAAAATCTTCTGACGGTAAAGTTGTTCTCCGCTTGTAAACAACACCATCGTATTTTTTCTTTATTTCTATAAAAACATTATCGCCGGTCTTTGGCACTCCGTAACTCCTGACACGCAGTTTTTCTTTGTATACAGGCTTTTCTATCGACTTTCTTATTAACTCCCAATTATCGGTATCGTAATAAATATTGCAGTTGGTTGTTTCGCCGTATATATCAGGCTTCATATACTCTTTCATTCCGTCAAGTATTGCTTTTTGTTGGTTCAAGGTCAGCATATATTTTTTCTCATACCGCTTAAAACTGTATTGAACGGTTTTTTCCATATATTCTCTCCCCTTTCTTGTTTACAACTGAATTATATAATTAAAATATTGAAGAAAGATTGAAAAAAATTAAAAAATTATAAAAATATTTTAATTTTGGTATTTTAACGGGCATAAAAAGAGCCATTGTTTTTTCAATGGCTCTTTTCTCTATTCTCTATAATACTTCAGTAATAACTTAATGCCGTTTATCAAAACCTCAACTTGCCTGTTGTTGCGTTGGTCGTTGACCTTTAAAACCGCCTTTACCGCCAAAGCCTCCGGCTGTGCCGTTATTGTTATTAGTGCCAAAGTTTCCCATACCGGGTCCTCCGGCACCTCCGCCTCCCATCATCTGATTAGGAAGAGTAGAAACCTGCGAGCCGTTTACGATTACCGTTCCGCCGTTTACAGTACCTGTGCCGTCATAATCGAATGCAGAGTTGCCTGTTACGCTGACTGTACCGCCGTTTATTGTAATATTGCCGTTTGAGTCAATACCGTCTGTATCGCCCTGACCCATAGTTATGGTAATTTTTCCTCCGTTAATTTCGACTAAAGGAGTAGTTGTAGAAGACTTTTTAGCAGCATTTATACCATCGTCAGATGCGTTTATAGAAACCGTACCGTCATTTATTTTTATAACTGTTGCTTCAAGACCCTCTGCCGCAGTTATATTAAATGTTCCGCCGTCGATTTGAAGAGTTGTTGTAGCATGGATAGCGTCGTCTCCTGCTTTAATATTAAATGTTCCGCCTTTGATATATACAAGTCCTACCGAGTCATCATCGCTATCCTCTGCATGAATTCCATCGGTTTCGGCATTAAGAGTAAATGTTCCGTCGGCTATCTCAATGCTGTCATTACCCCTTATCGCAGTTTTTGCAGATGTGATATTATATGTGCCACTGGCGATTGTAACTTCGTCTTTTCCGACAATTCCGTGTCCGGCAGGAGATTTAATTGTAAGGGTTCCTGTACCGTTTATGGTTATATCGTCCTTTGAGAAAATGACTGCATCTACATTGTTATCGTCAATTTGTTTAAATGAGCCACCGTTTTCCAAAGTGTTGGTTGTACCGTCCGAAAGGGTTATAAACACTTTGTCAGCCTGAACAACATATATCGGTGCAAAGGTCTTTGAGGTGATTGAAACTCCGTTTAACACAAGAGTTACTTTTTCTTCTTTGCTTACATTTACAATTATACTGCCGTCTTGCAGACTTCCCGAAAGAATGTAGGTTCCTTCCGCCTTGATTGTAACTGTGGAGCCGGAAATACTTACATTGCTTGAACTTGCAGTTGCAGTATTTCCGCTTAGCGTAATTTTAACCGCATCTGCCGTTTGGACATCGCCTGATAAATCACGGGAAGAGAAAAGTTCTTCCAAATTACTGCTATCGGCAGTTTCGGTAGTTTCCGTCGAACTTGAAGTTCCAGAACTGTCCGTAGTTGTTTTGGTTGATTTTGTGCTCCCGCAGCCTGATAAAACAAGCGAAACGAGAATTAAAAGAGATATTAATGTTAATGTGATTTTTTTCATTTTGATTTGCTCCTTTTCTTATTGTTTGAGCAAATTATAAATGAGAAAGATTGAACGAAAATTGAAGTTTTTTAAATTTTTAAAAAAATTTTTAAAAGTCCTTTTAATCGGATATCGAATCTTATGACAAAAATAATTTCACTCTGTTGTGCAACAGGGCGAAATTATTTTAACTTAAAATTCTTTTGTTGTTTCATCTATCAAAAACTTTTTTATTTCTACCATAAAGAAATGCAGAGAGTATAGCCGTTAAAAAGATATTGCTGTCATACCAAACATCGGTGATAATACCAACACCAACATAAGGCTGACAAACAAACTCATTGCTGTAAAGAACATCCAAAAAAATATCCACCCGCTACTACTAAACGGATGGATATTTATTTGTTTATATTCCAAGCGAATTTAAGACTGCTTTTTCTAAATTATCCTTAGATATAACTTCATCAAATCGTACAGTACGGTCTTTAAGTGCAAGTATCTGCTTTGGAACCAAAGTTTTTGTGATTTGTGATAACTTTTCCAATGCTTCAAATTCATCTTCCGGTATATCTTCGCTTATTGAAGATAGAACACTCTTTGTAAATTTATAAGGAGATGCGGTTGAAGCGATAACGGTAGTTGTTTTGTCTCCCGTTTCCTTTACATAATTTTTGTAAACACAAAGTGCCACAGCCGTATGGGTATCGAGGAGATAACCGTATTCATTGAATGTGTTTTTTATTGTTTTTAATGTCTCTTCGTCATCACAACATCCACCGTAAAATTCCGAAGAGAACTTCTCTTTCATCTCTTTGTTGATTTCAAACCTGCCCGTTTCTTTAAGTGATGATTGAAGTTCGGTTACATAATCACTGTCGCCGTTTGAAAGTATATACAGCATACGCTCAAGATTGCTTGATATGAGTATATCCATTGACGGCGAAATAGTTGTGTAAAACTTACGGTTTCTGTTATAAATGCCGGTATTTATAAAGTCGGTAAGGACATTGTTCTTATTTGATGCACATATAAGTTTTTTTATAGGTGCACCCATCATTTTTGCATAATATGCTGCGAGTATGTTACCGAAGTTTCCCGTTGGTACAACAACATTAAAGCCGTCTGATAAATCTTTGCCTTGGTTTAGCATATCGCAATAAGCCGAAATATAGTAAATTATTTGCGGAGCAAGTCTACCCCAGTTTATTGAATTGGCTGAGGAAAATACAAAACCATTTTCTGCAAGTACAGTTTTGATTTTTTCGTCGGTAAATATCCTCTTTACCCCTGACTGTGCATCGTCAAAATTGCCTTCTATTCCGTAAACATGAACATTTTTACCTGCTTGAGTAGTCATTTGAAGTTTTTGTATATGGCTTACACCGTCGCTCGGATAAAAAACAATTATTTCGGTGTTTTCAACATCGCAAAAACCATCAAGTGCCGCTTTGCCGGTGTCTCCTGATGTGGCAACAAGTATAACTATTTTTTTGCCGTCTGACTGCTTTTTTGCTGCGGTTACCATTAAATACGGCAAAAGTTGGAGTGCTAAGTCTTTAAATGCACATGTAGGACCGTGCCATAGTTCAAGCATTTGAGTATTATTGCTGATTGCTTTAAGCGGAGCAGGTTCGTCGTTTTCAAAACTGCCGGAATAGGCACTTTTAACGCAATAATTTATTTCGTCTTCCGAAAAATCCGTTAGATACTTTCCAAGTATATATGTTGCACGGTCGGTATATTCCATACCACAAAGTTTATTAAAATCATTTTCTGTCAAATGCGGTACGGTTTCCGGCATAAAAAGACCGCCTTCGTCTGATATTCCATGTGCTATCGCAAATGAAGAAGTAACCTTTTTATTGTTATCTCTTGTGCTTACATATTTCATTTTTGTTTCCTCCGAAAACAACTCTTAAATCATATATTTTTATTCCAATAAATTCTCGGTAATTTCCAACGATACCTTGCGGCAAGCAGCCTTATTGCTATAATGACCGTTACGGCAACAAACAAACCTACAACTTTATGACCGAATTGCCTTGCTATGTAATAAATAATGCAACCTGTTATTGAAGCAAGTGCATAAATATGTTTTTTCAATACATAGGGGATTTTATCGACAAGAATATCTCTTATAATTCCGCCGCCAATGCCTGTTATAACACCCATTGATATTGTAAACAGTGCGTTTTCGCCGTATCCGTTCTTAAAAGAAACCTCCATTCCGGCTATGGAGAATGCGGCAAGACCTATGGCATCAAAGAAAATATTTGCATTTTCTATGGTCTCTTCAAGTTTTTCAAATTTTTTTGAGTTAAGGTAGGCAATTACGAATACAGCAAGCGATGTTATTGCGGCAATTATCAAAAGCGGTTTGTTTGAAAAAATGTACGGCGGAAAGTGTCCTAATAATATGTCCCTGATTATACCACCACAGACAGCAGTAACACAGCCTACGATAATAACTCCAAAAAGGTCTAATCCGTATCTTGCGGCTATTATCGAACCGGAAATTGCAAAGGCAATGGTACCGATTATTTCCATAATAGAAATCGCTGTAATATTCATATTTATCTCCTTACATTTAATTGAAAAAGTAAACCGCTTATTCAGTTTATCGGTCGACTATAAAAAATATTATATCTATTATGCTTCTTCCTCTACCTGACGGCGAGCCTCAATGAAGCATTTAACGGCAAATTCAAGGTCCTCCTTTGTGTGTGCGGCAGAAACCTGAGTTCTAATTCTTGCTTTGCCTTTGGGGACTACGGGATAGGTAAATGAAACTGCATAAATGCCGAGTTCATATAGTTTTTGAGCCATTTTTGCGGCGAGGTGTTCGTCATAGAACATTACCGGTACACAAGGGTGAGTTCCCGGAATTACATCAAATCCGGCATCTACAAGGGCTTTGCGGTAGTCTGCTACAATGCTTTCAAGATAATCACGGCGGGATGTATCTTTGCTTAACATATCAAGAGCGGCGATAGTACCTGCTGCAACTGCCGGGGCTAAAGTGTTTGAAAAAAGATACGGACGACTGCGTTGACGAAGTAAATCAATTATCGGTTGTCTTCCTGTGGTAAAACCGCCGGAAGCACCGCCAAGTGCTTTACCGAAAGTGCCGGTAATTATATCAATTCTGTCAAGAACTCCGCAATGCTCTGCGGCACCTCTACCGGTTTTACCTACAAAACCTGTGGCATGAGAGTCATCTATCATAACAAGTGCACCGTACTTATCTGCAAGATTGCATACGCCTTTAAGGTCGGCTATTATGCCGTCCATCGAAAATACGCCGTCCGTGGCTATGAGTTTAATTCTTGCTCCTGCTTTATCCGCTTCTATAAGTTTTGTTTCAAGGTCAGCCATATCGTTGTTTTTATAGCGGTATCT
>DFHZ01000142.1 GCA_002371985.1 Ruminococcaceae bacterium UBA3710
TATTTATCAAACATTTCGTTATAATCCCATACATCTCCGGGGCCATTACCCATAGCATGAGAATACTCACAAAGAAACACAGGCATATTTATATCGTTACATAATGCCATTTTTTCTAAATATTCAATACTTGAATACATCCTTGAACAAATATCAGCATTATGAATTTGTCCCTTGCGGGAAGCATCCTCACAGTGAACAAGACGGGTATTATCACGGTTTTTTGTCCACTTTATCATTTCAATATGATTAGGTCCGTGGCCACTCTCATTTCCTGTTGACCACATTATGATGCTTGTATTATTCTTGAAATACTCAACCATTCTTTGCATACGGTTAATATGTTCATCGCACCAATCAGGATTGGTAGCAGGCCATATATTATCCTGAACATCATATCCGTAACTAACATTGGGCAATCTTCGCATAAATCCATGCGTTTCAATATCTGTTTCACAAATTACATAAAATCCCATTTCGTCACACATTGAAATAAATTGGGGATGCGGTGGATAATGTGAAGTTCTGACACAGTTAATATTTAAGTCTTTCATCAACTCTAAATCTCTGCGTAGTTCTTCCTTTGTCTGACACCACCCGTTGAACTTGCTTGTGTCGTGGTGATTAACACCATGCAACTTAACAGATACACCATTTATTAAAAGTTCATAACTTTTTGATATTTCAATTTTGCGAAGTCCTGTTTTAAACTCAATAATCTCGCCGTCTCTTTCGAGTAAAACTGTATAAAGGAAAGGCTTTTCAGCATTCCATAAAATTGGGTTTTCGGGTGCATAAGAAAACTTATCCTTTATGTTTTGATGACAAATAAGGCGGTCTTTTTCAAATATTTTAATATTTGCATCGCCGTCTATTTGAACATTTATTGACTTGTCATTAGGAATAATCTCAACATCAACAATATGGTTTTTCGGTCTTTGAAGAATATATACATCTCTGAAAATACCATTGTATCTAAAAGCATCTTGATCTTCAAGGTAACTGCCTACACACCATTTTAAAACCTTTACAACTACTTTATTTTTACCTTCGTTTACAAAATCCGTAATATCAAATTCTGCCGATAGATGACTGCCTTGAGTAAAACCGACATATCTATCATTGATATAAAGAAATGCACATGAAGAAACACCCTCAAAGACGAAATAAACCTTTCCCCATTTGTTTTCTATTTCAAAATCTCTACTGTATATGCCACAAGGGTTATCGTCAGGTACAAATGGCGGATCACAAGGATAAGGATAGTTAATATTTGTATAATTGGGATTTTCATAACCTTTAAGTTGCCAACAAGACGGAACTTCTATTTTATCCCAATTCTCTATTTTTTCGGGGACATCAATATCTCTGCTGAAATACGCAAAATCCCATTCACCGTTTAAAAGTTTATATTCCGAAACTCCTTTTGGAATATAATAACTTCGTGGATTTAATCTGTTTTCGCTTGTTTTCACGGGGTTTTCATAAACTCTCATTATTACACCTGATTCTGATTAAAATTTTTTACAATTTTGTTATAATTAAGTTCCTTTGTAGATTTTAGTATAACATCCGGCTTAACAGATGTTATTGTTACATTTATTCCAACAGAGAACATTCCTGCACTATGTATAGACTCAATTCCTGCCTGAGCATCTTCAATTCCTATACATTCATTAGGCTCAAAACCTAAAGCTTTGGCACAGGTCAAGAAAATTTCAGGGTGCGGTTTAGGTTGTTTTACAAGAGCCGCATCTGCAATATAATCAAACAACTCGGAAATTTTGAGAAGTTCTAAAACCCTTGGAGCATTTTTACTTATGGATGCTACCGCACATTTAATACCGTTATTTCTTGCTTCGGTGATAAAAGGCAATATTCCCTCTAAAACATCATTTGGAGTAAGTTGTTCAATCATTTCCTTATAGTAATCGTTCTTTTTATTTGCCAAACTTTCTTTTTCTTCGGGTGTATATTTATCAGTTGCATTATTCTTTTCCAAAATAATTTCAAAAGAATTTATGCGGGATACGCCCTTTAAAAGTTCGTTTATATCCTCGTCAAAATAATAACCTAACTCATCTGCCAATTTTTTCCAAGCAAGATAATGATATTTTGCTGTATCGGTTAAAACACCGTCTAAATCAAATATTAATGCTTTGAGACTCATTTATTATATTCCTCTCCGTAAACGGTAACTTTTGTATTGGTTATACCGTTAATATCCACCTTATTTCCGGTAATTTTAATATTAAGTTTATCACCTTTCCAATTAAGTTTAAATGAAAGGCTATTCCAATTATCAGGCAATCTCGGTGAAATATCTAAAGTATCGTTTGTAAAACTAACACCTGCAAAACCGAATATTGCAGTATTCCAAGCACCGCCGTTTGCCGCAGGATGAGTACCCCCTATATAAAGTGAACCAAGATATTGTTTTGTATCTCCGGTAAGGTCAACACTTGCTGTTTTCATAAAGTATTTATAAGCCCAATCAATCTTCCCGATTTCTGCCGCTACTATAGCATAAGCACAGGCAGAAAGGCTTGAACCGTGTTCTGTGTAAGGCTCATAAAATTCCCAATTTGCCTTTTTGATTTCCTTTGAATATTCGTTTCTGAAAACATTCAGCATCATTACAACATCAGCTTGTTTCAAAGTCATTGTGGTGGATGCCAATCCATGACCGCCCCAGTATTCGTTCTTTTTAATTTCTCTTGTCTTAAGAATTTCAGGGGTTACATCTTCCAATTTGAAATAACCGTCAAACTGCTCGATTATTCCATTTTTGTTAGGCTGTGGAACATATAATTTCTCTGCGAAATCATAAGCCCATGTTAAATCGCTATCAAATTTATCGAAATATTCGGGGTTATTTTTCTTTACCTTATCAATGGCAAGAATAAAAATATCTGCCGCATGTTTTACCATAACATTAGTAAAGGCATTGTTATTTACTCTCTCGTGGTACTCATCAGGACCTACAGCATCTAAAAGCTCATAGCGGTTTTTGTATGGTTTGAATGCGGAATATGTATAGAAGAACCATATACATTGATACATAAGTTTCAAACCGCCGTCTGTAAGAATAGTATAATCCCCTGTTGTTCTACAATAATCCCAGATAGCAAAAACTATATCAGCCGAAATATGAATTTGCTTATCCTTAAAATAGGTTCTGAGAGGTCTGTTTGTGAATATATCGGTTACATTAAACAGAGTACAAGCATCGTCTCCTGTTTCTTGGCTCTCCCATGCAAAAAATGCACCTTCAAAGCCAAATTCTTTTGCTTTTCTCTTTGCACCGTCTAAAGTATTAATTCTATACATTAAAAGATTTCTTGCAACCTTTGCATCTGTAAATTGAAAGAATGGAAGCATAAACATTTCGGTGTCCCAAAATGCAGCACCTTTATATACCTGTCCCGAAAGCCCACGGGCAGGAATACCGCATTTATCGGTATTATGCGGAGCAATACTGCAAAGGTGATAGATACTGTATCTTAGTGCCAACTGGGCTTCATCGTCGCCCTCTATTATAACATCACTATTTTTCCAAATCTTTTGCCAAAAGGAAATATGCTCGTTTAATAATGAGTCATAACCTATGTTTACTGCATTATAAAAATCTTTCTCTGAATTTTTAAGGCTCTCACTATGATAAATTCCGCCGAATTTAATAAATGTAAATTCTTCGTCTTTCTTTAAATTAACTGTGGATTTATGTAAAAGATTATCGTTATTTATGTTGTCAAAACCTACAACCTTTTCACAAACTTTAAGTTGATTTTTTAGTTCTACTGTTTCGCAATTAAGTTCCAAATAATCATTTTCTGCAATTTCGGATACATAATTCAGGTGCAACCCGGAAATATTCCAGATATTTTTATCAATACCTGTTTTAATAGTTACAGTAATATCTTTGTCGGCGATAACAGAGTATTTTAAAGCAATGATATTTTCTTTTACCATACTTATAAAGCGTTCTGCTTTTATTGTGATATTAACACCGTTAACATTAAAAACTGTTTTTCTGCTATGAATACCGTTTTTTATATCGAGCATATGATTGTGCGAAACAGATGTAAGTGTACTTAAATTAAGTTCTACACCACCTACACTAACTACCGTATAAAGTGGGTTTGGAGCATTAACAGACTCTCGCCAGTTACTGCCATCTGCCAAATCGAAAAAACCTGCCAAATTTATAGCAACCAATTGCTCAGCACTATATTCTTCCATAGTGCCTCTGTAACCCATAAATCCGTTACCAAGCAGATATTTACTGCCATGCTTTTCTATATCGGAAATATTAAAACCATTCTTTTGAATACTCCACAAATTCATAAATATATCTCCTATCGTCTATTATCGGTATATATGAAAACCATTTCCCATTATTTGTGAAGATTCAGAATATACAATAAAAGCTTCCTTATCAATATTTGTTATTTTTTTTTGAAATTCAGGAAGTTCATTTTCCTTTAATGCACAAAACAGAACTTCCTTATTTTCATAACTGTATGCACCTATGGCATTAATTATAGTAACCCCACGGGGAGATGTTGATACGAGATATTTAGATATTTCTTCGCCTTTATCAGTAATAACGAAAGCAATTTTTGAAATATTTAGTTTTCTGATAAGCCAATCCACACAAAAAGTAGAAAAGAAGAGTGCAAAAATGCCAAATAAAACAAGTTCGGTATCTTTAAATACCAAAAGTGAAGCAGTTATAACTACACCATCTACCGCCAAAAGAAGTTTTCCTATTGGAAATTGCGGTAAAAAATATTGAATTATTCTACCTAAAATATCTGTCCCGCCTGTAGATGCTCCTGATGCAAAGGCAATACCTATACCAAGGCCGTAAAGTGTTCCGCCGAAAAATGCCGCCAAAAAAACATTATCAGTAATAGGCGGCAAGTAAGAAAACAACTGAACAAATCCCGAAAGAATACTTGAACCAAATAATGTTTTTATGGTAAATTCTTTACCTAAAATCTTTATACCTGCAATCAATAACACTATATTGATTATGGCAAAAGTAAAACCGGGTGGAATATTTAATGTTTGGTACAAAATGGTTGAAATACCTGAAACACCACCGCAAACAATTTTATTCGGTGTCAATAATGTGCTTACTGCAAAGGCGGTTATTGCCGTCCCGATTATAGTATATATAAACGATTTTAATCTCTTCATATTATCCTCTTTGACCACTCTTTTGTCAAGATAAAGATTATAAATTAAAACTCCTCAACTACATCTTCACCATCAAGCCAAGCCTTAATGTTGAGTGATAATAAATTCCAGTTTTGAAATCCGGGATTTATTATAGGAACCCCACTTTCGGGGTCATAGTATTCGTGAAGTTCACCGCTATTGCGAATATCATTCTCAAACAATTTTACAGTTTTTTCGCCAAGTTCTCTTGCTTCTTTGTAAAATCCGTATTTTACAAGTCCCTTGAAAACAAAATAGTTTGAAATTCCCCATATAGGACCTAACCAACAAGATGGATTTCCCGAAGCCTTAATTACATACATCTTCTCGTATTTTGAAAGACTTCTGACACCGAAAGGTGCCCAATATCCATTTTCGTCCAAAAGATTTTCTCTAACCATTCTTTTTGCCTGTTCATCAGTAGCAATTCCGCTCCATAGGGTCAAAAAATTCGACCAACAGCCAAGTCGTTGAATAAGGCAATCCCAATGCCGCGGAGCACCTGAATGAAATCTTGGTACAATAGGTAGTAAATTTAAATCGACGCTATAATAACAACCGTCTTTTTCATCGTAACAATGCTTTCTTATTGCATTGCATAAATTCTCTGCCTGTACTTTATACTTTGATATATCAATCTGCAACATATCGCCTAAATAACAAATAGCATTAAGTTCTTTATACATAAAACAGTTAAGTAAAATTGAGCCAGAACTTCTATAAGGTCTGTAAAATGTCGAGGGATCATTATCTACACCGATAGCATGGTCATCAATCCAAAAATACAGTCCCGTAGGTTCGTGGCGGCATTTTTGGTTATAATATTCTATAAACTTGCAAAGTTTATCAAAATTAGGTCTTAACCACTCGGCATCGCCATTGTATTTCTTAACAATGAATGCGGCATGTTGAGCCAAACAGGGTTTATGTATATTTGTTTCGCCCCATTTTTCATACTCTGCACTCGATAAACTTGGAGAGTAATAAACAGGTATTCTTCCTTTGCTGTCCATAACTTCTAAGTAGTTTAAAATACAACCGATTTCATACTCTTTAATATCGTCGGTAACAAATTGACTGAGGGCTATATTAGTAAGCCAACTGTCCCAATCCCATAAAGTATTATTGTAAACACTACCGGGAACTATAAATTTATACTTTAAGTTTCCTGTAGGTTCTCTAAACATCTTTTTATAATTTTTTAAGGCATAATCTAAAATAATATTTTCAATCATAAACATAACACCAAAACTTTTATACTGCTTCCTCTTTTGTTTCTTTAACAAAAAGTGTGGCAATCACGCCTATTACACCTATTAAAGACCATAAAACAAACACGGCACTCCATCCGATACTACTCATAACAGTTGCAAAAAGCATATTAGTAAAAGCCGCCGCAATATAACCCGTGCAATCAAGCACACCGTTAACACTTGAAACCTTTCCTGTTTTTCCAAGTCCCGGTATATATATACTCCAAAGCAATGCTGAGCAACAACTCATTGCCATAAGTGCTAAAATCAATAAAATGAGTGAGAACCACCTGTTTGATACCATAAGTAGTCCTGCAAACATAACCGCCGCTACAGAAAATGTTACACGCATCATAGCAATATCTCTTTTATTTATTGCTCTGAAAATTGCAAGAGCAACAAAAGGCATTAAAGAACGAACTAATGAAATTACGGTAAAAATTATGTTTGCAAAATTTTTAGAGAAATATAGATTTTCAATCAAAAATGTAGGAATCCAGAAAGAAATTGAAGCAACACTTATTTCAACCAAACATGCAACAACCATATAAAACCCGAATTTTTCAATTTTAAAAACGGAAAAAATCGCAGATATTCCTTGTGATTTAGAAGTTTGGTAGGAAATTTCTTTTTTCTTTTCTAATACAGACAAAACTATATATGCCACCAAAGCAAAAATCATAGCTACAACACTTGCCGCAATGAAAACAAAACGCCAATTACCTTTCATTGCAAACAATGTGGCAACTAACGGACCGGCGAAAGATGCAAATGAAAAAAACACACATATATTCCTCGCATGATACGGCGACGAGTTTTCGGAAATTATCTTCATAAGAGGACCTCTGACCATCGAAAGTCCAAACCCGAAAACAGCAAAAGTTAAAATCTGTATAACACCTGAATCTATAAATGGGAACAAAATGAAAGACAATCCCGCAATCCAAATACCCATAACAGCCATTCTTTTGGGCGAAAAAAAATCACCTAAAAAGCCGTTTATCAACTGACCGGCAGCATAAAAAATCATATAAGTTGAAGAAAGCACACCTATATGCTCAACCGTAAACTTGCCTGTCTCAAGAAGTTGAGGTGTTAAAACACTTAATATGTTTCTGAGATAATAGTTTGCCAAATATGTAGCGATACACACGATACCTATAGTTGTTGCTTTCTTAGTTTCTGCCTTCATTTCTTAACCATCCGCCTGATAATAAAAATAATTTGATTCTAAATAGACTTAATACATACTTTTTAACCAATTATGCTTTCACCAACACAATCTATTGAATAAGGTGAATAATCGTCATTTATTTTGAAAGTTGCGTTAAGCCTGATATCTTGAGAAGAAGCACCTATATAAATATCGTATACGCCATTCTCAACTACATATTTTCTTAACATTATATTGTAATAAGCAAAATCAATATAATCCAATAAAAATGAAATTTTTTGCGTTTCCCCTGATTTTAAATACACCTTTTCGAATTTTTTAAGTTCTTTTATAGGCTTTACAACAGTTGATACAGGGTCGCCGACATATAATTGAACTACTTCCGCACCTGCTACATCACCAATATTTTTAAGTTCAAAATCAACTTTAACACCATTTTCTAATTTATTTATAGATAAATCAGAATATTCAAAATCTGTATATGATAAACCGTGTCCAAAAGGATATAAAATTTCTTCCGGATGCTTATCATAATAACGATAACCAACTTCAAAACGCTCTTTATATTCTACTTTATATCCATCTCCGGGATATTCAAGGTCTGTTCGCATTCTATTTGGGAATGTTTCTGAAAGTTTTCCCGATGGGTTTATAATGCCACATAAAATATCAGCAACCGCACCACCGGCTGCTTCTCCACCAAGCCACATTTCCAAAACAGAATTAACTTTTTTCACCCATTTATCTAAAATCAGTGCACCGCCGTTTTGCAAAACAAGAACAATAGGCTTATTAACCTTTTTTGCCTCATTAATAAAGAATCCTACATTGGGATTAATCCCGGCTGTCTGTCTGTCGAATGATTCAGTATCTTCCGACTCCATAGAACCTGCGAAAAATATTATTAAATCGCTATCGGCAACTTCCTTTCTGAAT
>DFHZ01000019.1 GCA_002371985.1 Ruminococcaceae bacterium UBA3710
AGTGTTGAGGCAACAGGTAATGCACCGTAACTGCCGGTAGAACCGCTTGCAACATCAAAGCCCTTGAAAATATCAAGATAGCCATCAAGCCCCTTAACATTGGCAAAAACATTGTCAAATCCGTGAACTGCACCCTCGCCGAAACCGATTACAACAAATAAAGCGATAGTCATTACTATACTTTGAACAAAGTCGGTCGTAGATGCCGCAAAGAAACCGCCTAATGTACAATAAATAACTATAACGGCAGCACTTATAATCATTGCTGTCATATAATCAATACCAAAAAGCGAATTGAACAGTTTTCCGCAAGCAGCAAAGCCCGAAGCGGTATAAGGAATAAAGAATATTACTATAAGCAGAGCGGAAATTGTTACAAGCACACGGCTTTTATCTCCAAAACGCTTAGCAAAGAAATCAGGAATAGTAAACGCATCAATTTTAGCACTGTATTTTCTAAGTCTTTTAGCAACAAAAAGCCAATTTAGATATGTTCCGATTGCAAGACCCAGAGCAGTCCAAAAAGCCTCGGCTAAACCGCCCATTAAAGCAACAGCAGGAAGACCCATCAAAAGCCAACCGCTCATATCAGAAGCCTCGGCACTCATTGCGGTAACAAGCGGACCTAATTTTCTTCCTCCTAAAAAGTAATCACTTGCGGTTTTATTTCTCTTTGAAACAACAAAACCGATAATAACCATCATAAGCATATATAGTGTGATGGCAGACAAGATAATAATGTTTTTTGTATCTAACAAAACTCTTACCCCTTTCATTTTTCAATATTGGCAATTATAGCATACTTTTTTATAGACTGCAATACAGAATTTAGTATAAACTAAAATAAATACAAAAATCGCTTATTTACAAAAAACATCTGTAAAATAAGCGATTTTTTATTAGACTAAAGTACATACTAAAATAAGTACAAAAAATATTTTTTTACTAATTCCTGTTTTTATAACCGTTTAAGAGCATCGGGAGCATACTTGCACTGTATTCTCTTAAGGAATATTCACCGTTGCAAAGACACCAATCATACATAAGCGCCCTTTCATACATAGCATACGCTTTTACTATATCATTAGCCGTTTTATCGGTAACAAGTTCACCCTTCTGCTGACCCTCAACAACAATACTCCTTAAAAGTTTATAATATGTTCTTTCTTTATCCAAAAGGTGTTTTTCGCTCTTTGTAATCAACTGAGAAGATAAAAGTCTTGATAAAAGTTCAATGGAAATAGTATCTTCTATCATACGAAAGAGTTCGCCGTTTAAGAATATAAGTTTTTCTATCGAATCTGTTTTTTCGTCAAAACTGTTAGAAAGTTCTTCATACTTTTCATCAAACAGATAAGAAAGCGTTGACAAAAGAGCATCTTTCCCATTGAAATAATGGTAGAATGAGCCTTTCGATGTTTCAGATTCAAAAATAATATCGTCTACAGTTGTATTATCATATCCCTGCTCATAAAAAAGATGCCAAGCCGCCGATATGATTTTACCCTTTGTATTTCGTGTATTCTTCTTCACCCGACTACCCCCTAAAAACAAAACAGAGATGTATATTTATACACCTCTGTTATTATAGCATTAATTTATTTAAAATTCAAATAAATTAATATGCGATACCCTGTGCTATCATAGCATCAGCAACCTTCAAGAAGCCGGCAATATTAGCACCGGCAATAAGATCGCCTTTTTTACCGTATTTTTCGGCAGCCTCACAAGCACTATTGTAAATAGAAGCCATTATGTTCTTTAAGCGTTCATCAACTTCTTCTGCGGTCCAACTGTAACGCATTGAGCCCTGGCTCATTTCAAGACCCGATACAGCAACACCACCGGCATTTACAGCCTTTGAAGGAGCAATCAAAACTCCGTTCGATTTAAGATATTCAACGGCTTCTGCGGTAGTAGGCATATTTGCAACTTCAACTACATATTTAACACCGTTTTTAACAATATTTTTTGCGTCTTCAATTCCGATTTCGTTTTGAGTAGCACAAGGCATAACTATGTCAACCTTCTGCTCCCACGGACGCTTACCTGCAAAAAACTCGGCACCGAATTTATCAGCATAATCTTTAACACAATCTCTGCACGATGCTCTCATTTCAAGCATATAATTAACTTTTTCTTCGGTATTTATTCCGTCTTTATCATAAACATATCCGTCAGGACCTGAAATTGTTACTACCTTTCCGCCTAATTCGTTTATCTTTTTGACAGTTCCCCATGCAACATTACCGAAACCTGAAACTGCAAATGTTTTACCTTTAACGGATTCGCCGTGGTCTTTAAGCATTTCGTCTGTGAAATATACAGCACCGTAGCCCGTTGCTTCAGGACGGATAAGCGAACCGCCGTAGGAAAGACCTCTACCTGTAAGTACACCTGTAAATTCATTGCGAAGACGCTTATACTGACCGAACAAATATCCGATTTCTCTTGCTCCTACACCAATATCACCGGCAGGAACATCGGTATTTGCACCGATATGCTTTGAAAGTTCGGTCATAAAA
>DFHZ01000055.1:0-503 GCA_002371985.1 Ruminococcaceae bacterium UBA3710
TTTGCTGACGGATAATAAAGTCAGCAGCATTATTTGCACGAGTGCTCGCTATATCATTAAGAGCATTTTGCGACTCAGCAAACTTTGTTTTACCTACAAGCAGGTAATTGTCATCTTCATTGATTTTCACTTGATCGTCACTCAAAACCTCAGGATATATTGCAAGATTATCTTCAATATATGCTACAAGCGAATTCAAATGAGTTCTTTCATCATCGGTAATATCTTCTGAATATACGATTTTAAAATTACTCATACTATCCTTAACGAACGGTATTGACGATATCTTTTCCTCCGGCATTTCAACCGCAACCATACTCTTAACCGGTTTTTTAATATTTACAGTGCGATATTCCGGTGGCAAATCACAGTTTCCTATTGATAAACCATCATAATTCTCAGTAGCCTGTGCTGATATCATAACACTGTCGCCTGCTTTGAGTTCAAGTGCAGTAATGGTAGGGAATGCAATATTGGATGTACCTGCTGATACAACATCCTGC
>DFHZ01000055.1:549-6990 GCA_002371985.1 Ruminococcaceae bacterium UBA3710
TGATACAACATCCTGCCAATATATGCGGTTGTTCTTATATAGCCTCAATACTACTCCTGTTTTATTATTATTTGAAAAAGCAGAAGAAAGACCCATTATAGAATCAACCATTGATATATTGCCGTCATCACGATCTTTAAACTCAATATAGCAATCTTCATCGGCTGTATAGCAAAGACCTTCTTCTTTGTTACCCGAGAAGGAGAAAATGATACCGCTTTTGTTGATACTTGCATTTTTGAAACCGCTTATATTCATTTTAGAGGTATCATAAACACCAAGTGAACTTAAACCGTCATCTGTAAACTTATAGGAATAAGGAGCACCTGATATAGTTTTACCGGTACCATCAACCCAAAGTGATAATTCACGAATATCACGACGGCTCCACTCATACCCTTCCGAATTATCTTTATATATCCAGCGCCATGACGAAGTATCATAAAAAGAAGTCGTTTTCTTTCCTACATCTTTTTGCATGGCAGAAGCAATATTATTACGCAAACTATATACAGTACCATCCTGCAATGTAACCGAGGGGTTAAGCGCAATAACATATTGCGCCTTACCCTCATTATTTTTCTTTGCATTTACGGGAGTATCCTTTGAGCAACCGCAAAGCAGAACTAAAGCGGCACATATAATGAGCGAAATTATTCTTTTCATTGTAATCAGATCCCCCTATCAGTTTGATGTCTTGCGACGCTTTTTAGCAAGAAGTATAATTGTTAGAATAGCAGCCGCAAGTAGTAATACACCGGCAATAATCAGCACAATCCACCAAAGATTACTTTCATTCTCAACTTCAGATTTAACCACATTGGCTTTTTTGCCTATTTTATCGTTTTCCAATATGTTCAACTGATCATCAAGATATTTATCGGATATCTCGTTTTCAACGATTTTTTCCTCGGTTGTATAATTTGTAACTTCTTTGTATTGTTGCTGCTTAACCTCGACCCACTTAGCATATAGTTTGATATTATTATCAATGTTTGTGCTGTTAAAATCGAATGGTGTTGTAAGGGTGCTGTCACTATACCAACCATCAAAGATATATCCTTCTTTTTCAGGTTCGATAGGTGCTACAATTTGCTGTCCTTCGAGAGTTTTTATTGATTCAACAGCCGAACCGCCGTTTGAATCAAAACTTACGCTAAGCATATTAAGTTTACGAACCGTAAAGTCATCAATAGATGCTGTTACAAATCCACCGCTAAGCATAATGCCAAGTGTTGAAATCTCAGAACCGGTAGTTATATCGCCCTCATAGTAAATCCACTTTCCGTAATTATCTTCGGTTTCAACCTCTGTTAGCGATACAACGGATTGATCGCTCAATATTTCAATAGCATCGGTATTATCAAACGCAGCAAGTCGCAAAATAGCAGCCCAAGTACGGTCAACCTTCATCCAGAAACCTACTCTATAAACCGAATACGGTTCAAGATATATACGGTTTCCGACAGAGTTACTATCGTAAAGCCTATAACGGCGATAATGCGCTCTTTCCCATTGTCCTGCATTATTAAACTTGAGATAATTACCACCACTATGAGCCCCACTCGGATCATCAGTTACGAAAATGGCATCCTTATTTTCAATAAAACTATTTTTATGACTTTGATAAAATGCCTGTGTTTTACCTGAATCAGTTTCAAAATCTATATTGAGTGTACCGCTCTTAAAGGTTTCAGGATCAGATAAATCCTCTGCCTCACGGTAACGGGGATACAAATTCAAATCTCCCGATGGATATACTGATTTAATATACTGGTTACCCTCGCTATCATACCAACCGTCAAAAACATAACCTTTTTTAGTAGTAGGTACAGGCGTAAATAACCACTCACCGGCACCACCTATAAGTTGGCTGGTTACCGATGTCCCCTTTTCGTTATAGAACTTAACTAACGAAGCCTCACTACTATCAACAACTTTAATACTCAAATCGTCAATATCAGCATAGGAACAGGTATAGTAAATAAGGAATGAAACTTTTCCTGAAACACTCGGCGAGAAATATCCGTGCATCTCGCCCCAAGTTTCAATCGAATGGTACCACAAGTACTGGTAATAAACCCTTGCCACTTCTGTGCAGTTATTAAAGTTTAGTTTTCCTGTCGGAACCTGTTCGGTTACAACCGGAACAATATAGCAATATGAATCAGCACGAAGAGCAAGGTCTATGCGGTAGCGTTCTCCTGCTTTAACTTGATAGTTGCTACCGTCGGGATTAATAAGAGCAAATGATGCAATATCCATAGTTTGCTTACTTGAACCCGATTCATTAATTATATGTAAATACCTATTACCTTCGTAAGAATCGCCCGGATCGTTTATAAGTGATACCGCCGCAGACATATTGTTTGTGTAATGATTATCGCTACCCGTATTTGTATAAGGTGTTATACCGGCATCGTAATCACCCGTTTCAAATCCCGTTTTGAAATCTGATGCAGTTTGAGTTTTTTCTTCCCATTTAGCATAGATATTTATGTTTTGAGCAGGCATCTTTTTATAAGTGAATGGTACAGTCTTTGCAGTATCGGTGTACCAACCTGCAAAAATATAGTTTTCCTTACTAAACTGCGGAATAGTCGGAAGTTCTTCACCTGCTATAAACGGAATAAAGGAATTACCCTTTCCGTTTTCAGGATACATAAAGAGATAATTAGTATCCATTATCTCGGTGAGGTCGATATTATCAATCCATACTTCGGCACCGGTTGTATTTGACTTTTTCGATGTCATAAGTGAAATACCTAAGAAGTCATAATCGGAGTCAGGTACGGTAATGTAACCTTCAACTTTTGTCCAATCGTTTACAAGAACACCGTCTTTTATTGTATAAAGGTACTTAAGAAATTCACCTTTACCAAACGAATTACTTAAATTGTTATATGCCTTTACGGAAATATATGTATCATTATCAAGAATCACAGTCGATTTAATATCAAACGATATTTTATAAACCGTATTTGAGCGTGGCTTGTATATTGCCTTATCACTCTTGTTGTTATCATAAATCTTCACAAGAGCAGGATTTGCATTAGTAATAATAGATGCTTTGTTTAACTGAATAGCATTTCCATACTTTTCATCTTCGACTACTGCACCTGCCGCAAAGTATTTATAATCAAGATTGCCATCGACAGGATTATTGTGTGATGCATCAGAATATCGACTGATATAACCATCATCATTTACATCAAAGTATATACCGTTATCATCATAGGTATTTTTGATTTTATCCCCTTCGCTTCTCCACTTTGCCCAAACATCAGTATATCCGTAAACATTTTCTTTGGCAGGAGTTTTGAAGTTTTTATCTAAATACCAGCCCTCAAATTTTTTAGCACCTGTAAACTCAATAGGTATATCCGAGAACAATGCAGTATTTGGAAGAGTAACCTGAGAAGGGGTGGAATCATGGCAATTAAGTGTTGTATCACCGTCAGGAACAACACTGACTACAACATTATCAAGGTAAGGATAAATTACTGCATTATTACTGATTGATGTTTCTATTGAAATTGCCAAAGCAGATAGGTCTTCATTGCCTATTCTCACAAATACAAGAGCCGATCCCCAAATATAATCAGCATATACGGGGTCGCCTTTAGCTATTGTTACTGCCGTTGCAAGAATACTGCCCAAACCGTTAGTTGTAACCCCACGGATATTAAAGTTTATATCTCCGCTGGTACCGGCTTTCACCTTATAATCAAACTTAATTTTATAAGTTGTGTTTTTTTGCGGTTTTACACTTGCAAAACTTGAATCTTTAGGATCATAAAGTTCTACATGGGTTATATTGCCCTTAGAAATATTATTCTGTCCTGAAATAGCAGAAAACTGCAATACTCTGCCATCACGACCGGCGGCTGATTTTGCACCTAAATGGAATATATAATTTCCCTTTAACTTTGATGTGCCCGAACCGTTTGAAACTGAGCCAAGACCCGTTTCTTCATAAGTGTTCTTAAATTCATCAGGTGATTCTACAACAACCGTTTCTTCAAGATTGATATTATCAAGATATGGGTACAAAACTGCATCTGCACTTGTGGTAATTTCTATTGAAATAGCCAATGCTATGAGTTCTGTATCAACAGTTACAACGGTTGAAGCAGAGCCCCAAGTATAATCGGCATAGTTAGTATCGCCTTTTGTAATCGTTATAGCATTGGCAAGGACATCACCTAAACCGCTATTTGTAACCCCTCGAATATTAAAGGCTATATCCCCGGTTGTACCGGCTTTTACTTTAAAATCAAAATCTATTCGATAACTTTTACCTGCTTTCGGCTTAAAACTCGAAAAACTTTCACTGTTTGGATCATAAATCTCTACATGGGTTATATTACCCTTGGAAATATTATTTTCTCCTGAAATAGCCGAGAACTGCAAAACTCTGCCGTCACGGGCGGCAGCCGATTTTGTACCTAAATGGAATATATATCTTCCTTTTAATTTAGATGTACCGGAACCGTTTGAAATTGAGCCAAGACCCGTTTCTTCGTAAGTATTGGCAATAGATACCTTTTCGTCCTCAGCGATTTCGGAAGTAGTTTCAAAAACCTCAATATTATCAAAAAATGTATATGCCGTAACAGTGCCGGTTGCTTCTACTGTTATTGCTAAACCTGCAATATCTTCCGTAACCGGAACATCAACCGTAGCAGTTTTCCAAATAGCAGGTGTAGGATGATTGGTGTCATTTTTTGGAATGTCAACCGCAGTAGCAATAATAGTGCCTAAAGTTCTCTTTTCGCCGCTGACAATAACCGGCCTTACATTTATGCTAAGACTCTGTGTTCCGGACCTTGCTATTTTATAGTCAAAGTTTATTGTGTAAGTCGAATTTTTTTTAGGAACAAAACTTTGAATTTTTCCACTTGTATCAATGCCTTTGTTATAATCATAAATTTCAAAATACACTTTATTGGCATCCGTAGTTGCTCTTGCGGCTCTAAAAGCAAGAGTGCTATTTGCTCTTAAAGTATTCATATTCCCGGAAGTGTTGCCGGTGTATTTGAAATTTCTTGTATCAACAGTGCCACTGACATAGTTTGTAGTTGCACCTGAATTTAATGTATCTACACTAACGCCGTCTTCTTCAAAAGTATTAGCTAAAACAAAATTTTCAGCAGTTTTTTCGAGTTTTACATCGTCAATAGCGACATTAAAATCTCCTGCATTTGCAACCCCGTTTAGTTCTACCGAAACAGCCAATGCATCTAATGATTCATCAGGTGTTGTAAAGTAAGCAACTGCTTTGTCCCACTTATAATCAGTTAGACCTAATACACTTTTAACTGTAACAGCCCGTGATAAAACATCACCAACGGTGCTGCCTGTAACGCCTCTTACATTTATTAGTACATTAGTGTCAAGACTTTTTGTACGATAACGAAATGTTAATTTATATGTAGTTTTAACAGCAGGTTTAAAATCAACATAATTCCCTGAAACTTTTTCAGGATTAAATATTTTGTAATAGCGAATAGTATTATTTGCTATACCGTTAAATTGAAGCGAATTCCCATTTGAACCTTCAGGCTTTGTTAAAATCAAATTTGTGCCTGTCGGAGTCCAATCGGCTTCATCAAAAGTATTTGTTATAGTGGTGTCTTCATCCTTATCTGCAAAAACCAAAGGAACTGCAAACACTACTGATATTACCAAAATTAATGATAGTGCCGCGGAAACAATTTTTTTCATTATTATCCCCCTACTCATAAAAATATGATATAGTTGTGGCTAAAAGGCTGGAATTATATTTTGCAAAATACAATTACTTAAGTTTTGCATTCAATGCAGCAACTGCACTATCAACCTCGTTCTTTTTAGAAGCAAGCAATCCGTTTATCTGAGCTTTTCCGCTATCATCCACCATAATGTAAGTGTTGGAATCTTTGTTAAGATATGCGGTAACAGTTTGATAAAAACTATAATTGATGCCTTCTTTTTCAATAAGCGGAACATAGGTGTTATAATAGAAATCTCTGAGAGAATCATTCTTAAACACTTTGATACCTGCTTCCTCATACTTTGAATAATCGAGGAACCATCTGAGAAAATATGCGGCAGCTGATGGGTTTTTAGCATTTTTGGCAATACCGTATGCACGATAAACACCAACCTGCTTTGTAGGTTTACCCTGGTATGATGTCGGCATTGGAACTGCCGCAAGTGCACTATCGTCAAATTTTGAGAAACGACCATTGAACTTGGCTGAATATACATTACCGTCATAAAGACCTACATTACCGTTATTGAAATGTGAATACCACATTCCTGTTTCCCAAATTTTTTCTTCTTTAATTGTTGCATAGAACTGATAACCTGCAAGAACATCAGGCGATCCCAAGTTGTTGACGAACTCGCACTTTTCAGAATCATAAGAAACTACGGGTGTACCAATAGAAGCGGCTA
>DFHZ01000170.1 GCA_002371985.1 Ruminococcaceae bacterium UBA3710
AAAAACCAGGGTACCAATTGGTACCCTGAAGCTGTAAAAAGTCAGATTTTATGCGATTTTTTTGGAATTTAACATTCTAATTTTTCTCTTTTTGAGGTAATTTTTTGGCAGGGTACCAATTGGTACCCTACAGCAAATAATATATTTTGTCAGTTAAAGAATCAATCTTATTGTCTTGCAAAACGAATTTGGTAGGTGATTTTTTGCCTGAAAAAGCAGGCATATCTAACAGAGAATTATCCCCTACATTTAAAGAATTTTTATTACTATCAAAGTAGGGGATTATTTTTTTGAACTTTTCTGATATTAAGCCGCTTTTTTACATTTTATTATGCCCTACTTCTTAACCCGGGTGTGAGTAGCCATAAAAAAATTATAGTATTTATCTTGAACAGGAACAAAAAATACTCTGTTATATGATTCAGCTGTACCGTTTTGAAAAATTGATAATTTATTAAAAGTGCGATGTGGTTAATTATTCGAGATAATGTTGTATTAATAATAGAGTTAATAACGAAACATCGCAAAAGTAATTATCGTTATTATTTCAGTAATAAAAATCACACACAACCCAAAATAGTCGTGTGTGATTTGTGCTTTATGCAATAGTGCTAAGCATGAGAGCTAAATTCTTTGACATTTCATCTTTGTCATAGTCTTTACTTTCAGGCTTATTGCCGGAGTTGATTGTTACCATTACTGCATTATTGTTTGATTTAATCATATATTTGCGCTTTCCTCTGTTCACGCAAAGCTGATCAATAATGTATGTAAAATAGTCCAACCCCTCGTTAAATTCCGAAAACTTGATGTTAGCTCCCGATGTTTTGGCGGTAAGAACAGCGTTGCCGCTATTCCTTACCTCCAAAGTCAAGGAGAAATCATCATACTTCTTGTCGTCGCTGTATACATAAGAATAAGTCCTCATACACTCGCCTCCTTTGAGCTAAGACTAAGAATACGACCAAGATTATAAGTGAACTCCGAAACAACTCGGTTGTCTTCAAAGGAACACTCATGGCTTTTGATTTTGACAAAAATTGTTTTCTTTGAGATATCCGCTTTTAACTCGTAGTCGGTATAATCCCCCCTTTCGTTTACAACTCCGTTGTCGTAGAGTTCAAAAACCAGACCGGTGAAATCGTTGATGACTTCATCCGGTTCGATTTTATCATCTTTGATTACGACTTTAATGACACCTGTTTGGTCATCTCTGACAGTCGCTGCCATAGCATATTTTCCGTTGTTTGTAATACGATAGTTTTTCATGTTTACCTCCGTGATATTTAAGTGTTGTTTTCAGCGTCTTTCATGCGAATGTACTTAAAAACATTTTCTTTTGTTATAAAAGAAATGTAAACATTCTTATTGAGACGCCATCTTTTGATTAAGCAGTTTAATAACTCGAATGATTCTTCAAAACAAAGAATAACTATTCCTTCGTTGTCATCAAGATCATTTCTACACATGTCAAATGCTTCTATTATAGTTGCCGGGTTCAGATTCCAACAAATAGCCGTCCTATATCCATCATACAAATACCTAAATTGCTGATACGAATAACTAATGCCATAATACGATAGATTGTATGTTATAATGAATGTATCATCGATTTTTTGGTTATACGTATTGTTGATTATGCAACTGATATTATCATAACCATCCTCTATAATACATGCGGCGGAATATTTGAGTTTATACTTCCAATAGACGCTTGAAGTAAAGTTATGCCTTGTATCTCTGCCTTTATATCCGACAAATGATTCGATATAATCATTATTGTTTCTGAATAAAAACAAGAAACGATAGTTGAGCGGTTGAGAATAGTCATTTTTCGAGTAAGATAAGATGTTTTGTATTGAACGATGAACGTTCATTTCACGCCCTATACAAATTGGGTGTTGAGGGTCGGTTAAATAGACAGCCCAAAAAGCATTACTTGTAACAATCCAACCATACACTCTATAACCGTAATGTGGAAGCATTCTTATATGTATTTTTCGCATTTCTTTTATTGAAATGAAAAACGGTTGTTCAACACAAACATCGCCTCCCTTGATGATTGTAGCTACTTTATCAATATGATTGCTCAAATCAACATTCGATTGAGCTAAATAATATAATAGAAACGACATTGTCAAATTCCTATAGCGAACGTTTTTGTCGTATCGATAGGCATTGCTATCGGAAAAGCAGTCATAATTATATTTTTCGGGAAGCTTAATCTTCATATATTCCAAGCCTAAATCAGTAAGCTGATAACCGTAACCGTTTTCTTTTCGGGATATTCTTTTGATATATCCATCCATTTTTAGAGATTGGATAATATTATTTTTGATCTGAGTCTCTCCGTAGTCTTGCTTCATTTTCTTTATGGTTTCCGCTGATATTTCTCCGGACAGAAGGCAAATCGCAAGGAATAGTTCTTTGAGTTTTGAGATTGGTTTATTAATTGTAACTGACATTTTTGACGTCCCTTCTAACATTAGTTATTTTGATTAATTTGTTCTTAAGTATATTATATCACGTAAATATTGCAAAAAACTCTCCAGTTTGATGCTCAAAAAATCGGGGTACCAATTGGTACCCTGGAGACGCAAAAAGTCAGGATTTATGCGACCTTTTTTACTTATAACATTCTTTTTCTCTTCTCAATGTGACTTTTTGGACAGGGTACCATTTGGTACCCTGAGAGACAAATAATGCGTAAACAGATAATAATATGCTTTACTTAAATTTCCGGCAAAAAGGTTTATCCTTAATGCTTGGCTTGAAAGTCAGGGTACCAATTGGTACCCTCGTTTTAATATATTTATAGTTCACCTCACTGGTTAAGCGAAAGTATTTTTCATTAACAAAACAGAGTTACTACTGAAAAAGTATATAATTAAATTGACAAAAACATAACGTTTCTTCTCGAATTTGGTGAACCGAGTTCACCACCAACATATACTACATAATGTTGTTATAAAAGCGATAATTTGATACTTTGTACAATTACGGCAAAATAGTATTAACGCAAAAACACCTTGAGCACGTATGATAAATTGGCGAAAATGCCCTACCTTTTTATGTTAACAGCTTTTTTCGCGTAACTGTAATAGTGGTATATATCGCACATCGTCAAGCTATTAAAAATTTTTATAATAGATTATTTAGTATTTTTACTAAAACAGTCAATCCAACCGGCGATTTGACTCGATACTAAATCCTCTGCTTATAAATTCAAAAAGGCAAAAATCAGTATTGTGTTTTTCAATATAACATTGGATAGCCCCTGATAATCAAAGCGAAGCGACATCTGTTATCAGGCTAATTCCCGATGGTATTCTTTTTCATATTCATCATTTAGCAAATATACAAATTTAAAGGCAGTGGAAACATTCTGCGTTGTTTCCACTGCCTTTAATTTTTCCCCACAAGACGCGACAAATCGGCTGTGTAGGCTTTATTTGATGTTAAGTATTGCGCGACACATGGCGAATTTGAGCGCGTAAGGTTTTTCTGCTTATATCTACTGCTCTTTCAGCATTTTTGCTTAAAAACTTAGGTACTATTTCTACTTCCGATTATACCGTCAAAAGCGACATATGCAGCTGAGATATCCATATTGCAGGTCAGCA
>DFHZ01000124.1 GCA_002371985.1 Ruminococcaceae bacterium UBA3710
TTTCCTCAAAACTCATAACGCCGGTTACAACATTTGAACGAATCATAAACGGAGGAATGTAATAGGTGAAACCCTTATCAATCATAAAATCTCTTGCATAAGCGGTAACGGCAGAATGCATACGGGCAATATCGCCGCAAAGATAATAAAAGCCTTCACCGGCAACTCTACC
Source organism: Ruminococcaceae bacterium UBA3710 (assembly GCA_002371985.1). GTDB lineage: Bacteria > Bacillota > Clostridia > Oscillospirales > Acutalibacteraceae > UBA737. Next base: position 173 of record DFHZ01000124.1, read on the forward strand.
GGCTGCCTCCTTATCAATACCGTCAAACAAAGCCATTATATCGGTGTGATAAGGAATTTCAAAGTCGGGGTTAGTCTGCTTTCCGAACTGCTCGACCTCAACATTTTCGCTGTCGTCCTTACCCACAGGTACACTACTGTCAACTATGTTCGGAATTTTCATTTGAATTTCACGAACTTTAACTTCGAGTTCTGCTTCCTTTTCCTCTAAAGCCTTAAGTTCTTCAGCCTGAGCAGAAACGAGTTTCTTCTTTTCCTCTGCTTCTTCCCTTTTGCCCTGACCCATAAGCATACCGATTTCTTTACTTACCTTATTACGGTTGGCACGAAGGTCGTTAGCCTTGGTGTTGGTTTCGCATTTTTCCTTATAAAGAGCAATTACTTCATCTACTAACGGAAGTTTATCCTCTTTAAATTTTTTCTTGATGTTTTCCTTAACAACATCGGGGTTTTCGCAAATGAATCTGATGTCTAACATTAAAATTCCTCCAAAGAATTACATAATAAATTATTATAGCATATATTGTACTATTTTGCAAAGAATAAAAAGGGTGATATAAATGAAAAAAGATGATAAAAAAGAAATCAGAATAAAAAATATCGTAGGTCAGCCGTCTGACAGTTTTGATATGGTCAATAAATACGGGACTTATGAAATACAGCCGACTGCCGACAGCGACAACGAGTTTCCGAAAATTGCACAAGGGTTACCGAAGAAAAAAATCAATAACCCAAATTCTCGTCAACCAGAATAACGCAAATTCTATCCTTAATCATCTGCTTTGCAGATACAAGATAATTACCGCATATTCTTCTGTCAATACTGCACCCGTCGGTCATAGACGGGTTGCTTGACTTTTCAAGAGATACGCAGTGTCCGAGTTTTCTGCAAGGAGTATCTAAATTAAGACGCTCACAGTTAAGCGGTGCCGCTATTCTTTTTACCCTTAAAAAGCCTTCGTTTACATCCTTAACTATCTTATTTTTTCCGACTATCATAACAACCTTTTTAGGTCCGAAAAGTATGGAACTTATTCTGTTTGAAAGTCCGTCAACATTGATAAGTTCACCGTTTTGCGTCAAGGCATTTGAAGAACAGAAGAAAAAGTCGGCATTTGCAGTTTGTCTGTAAATGTCAAACTGCTCTTCTCTTGTTATGCCATCTTTGCTTCTGTCAAGATAAGTGTAATCGCCGTTTTTAATTAAATCGAGAACTCCCGTTTCGGCAAGAGTAACCGTGCCGCCGTTTGATATAACGGCACCCTTAAAAAGCATACCTTTGACTATTTCAAGGGCTTCTGCTTTATCTTTTGCAATTTTACACTCAATATTATTCTTTTCGAGAGCCTTTGCAATGCTTTCATACATAAGAAATCACCTCTTTAAATATATAAGAAGAACCGATATATCAGATGGACTTACACCCGAAATCCGAGCCGCCTGACCGATACTTGCAGGTCTTATTTTATTCAGTTTTTCTTTTGCTTCAAGGCGAAGACCGTATACATCATCGAAGTTTATATCCTCCGGAATTTTCTTTGCTTCAAGCCTTAAAGTTTCGTTAATTTGTGCTTGTTGACGCTTTATGTAACCTTCATATTTTATCTCAATTTCAACCTTTTCGGCTACATCTTCGGGCAAATCGGGTCTTTCGCTGTCAAAATCAGCCAAACATTCATAAGAAAGTTGCGGTCGCTTTATTAGGTCGGCAAGGCAAATGCCCGTAGAAAGCGGTGCCGTTCCCTTTTCTTCAAGCAGGTCGTTTAACTGCTTTGACGGAGAAAGATATGTACTGTTTACCCTTTTAATTTCTTGCTCTTTAATTGAGATTTTTTCTAAATACTCTTCATATTGTTTATCGGAAATAAGACCTAATTTATGACCTATCGGCATAAGTCTTTCGTCGGCATTGTCCTGACGAAGCAAAAGTCTGTATTCGCTTCTTGAAGTCATCATTCTGTACGGGTCGGAGCAACCCTTTGTTACAAGGTCATCAATAAGCGTTCCGATATACGAAGAAGCACGGGAAAGCACCAAAGGTTCTTCACCTGATACCTTTTTTGCCGCATTTATACCGGCAACAAGACCTTGTGCCGCCGCTTCCTCATAACCTGACGAGCCATTAAACTGACCGGCACCGAAAAGTCCCTCAAAATCTTTAAATTCAAGTGTGTTTTTAAGAGCGGTCGGGTCAACGCAGTCATATTCTATCGCATAGGCATTACGCATTATTTTAACATTTTCAAGCCCCTTAATCGTGCGGTAAAACTTAATCTGCACCTCTTCGGGAAGCGACGAAGACATACCCTGCAAGTACATTTCTTCGGTATTTTCTCCGCAAGGCTCTATAAACAACTGGTGCCTTTTTTTATCGGCAAAACGGACAATTTTATCCTCGATACTCGGGCAATACCTTGGTCCTACACCCTCAATTACACCCGCATATAGTGGAGAACGGTTAATATTTTCAAGAATAACCTTTTTTGTATCGTCATTAGTATATGCTATATGGCAGACTACCTTATTTTTTGGCTTCTCCTTTGTAGAAAAACTGAAAGGCACTATTTTTTCGTCGCCTTCCTGCAATTCGAGATTTGAAAAGTCTATACTGCCTCTCAAAACCCTCGCAGGTGTACCCGTTTTAAATCGGCGTAGCGGAATTCCCAATTTTTTAAGCGATTTTGACAGTTCAGTAGCAGGGAAACAACCGTCAGGACCACCCTCGTAGTTCACTTCGCCTACATATATTCTTCCGCCTAAAAAAGTTCCCGTAGCAAAAATTACGGTTTCGGAAGAAAAATCAGCACCGAGATTTGTTATAAGATGCCACTGACCGTTTCTTTTCTCAACCGAAACAATTTCAGCCTGTTTTACATCAAGATTTTCTTGAAGTTCTACGGTATGCTTCATATATTCGCTGTATCTTCTTCTGTCAATTTGTGCCCTCAGTGAATAGACAGCAGGACCCTTTCCTCTGTTAAGCATTCTGCTTTGCAAAGTATTGGCATCTGCCGCTTTTCCCATTTCGCCGCCCAAAGCATCTAATTCCCTTACCAAATGTCCTTTGGCAGTTCCGCCGATTGACGGATTACACGGCATATTTCCGACCCAATCAAGTGTTATCGTAAACATAATTGTTTTTTGTCCGAGCCTTGCTGCCGCCAATGCCGCTTCTATACCAGCATGTCCTCCGCCGATTACGGCAACATCATAGTTTTCCGCCCTATATTCGGGTATATTCAATCAAATTCCCTCTTTGTATTAAAAATCTATTTTCCAACGCAAAAACGCTTAAATACTTCGTCTGTTACCTCATTTGTAACCCTTTTCCCCGTAAGTTCAAGAAGTGCCGAAAGGCAATCGTCTATGCAAACACCTACCGCATCAATAGTAACACCGTTTATCAAGGCATTTTTCGCTTCAATAATGCTTGAATATGCTTTGTTTGCACAGTTTCGTTGCCGTTCGCTTATAAGTATAGCCTCATCGCCGTCAATTTTCTTTTTATTTACAACCGAAGATATTATCTCGTATAAATTTTCAATACCGCTATTGTCTTTTGCTGATATACTTACTGTCTGTTTACCATCAAAAATACTTGTATCAAATTGCGGTTTTAAGTCGTTTTTATTCAGTATGATTATAGTATTATCGCCTAAAATCTTTAAAAGTTCTCTATCGTCGTCGTCAATGGGTCTTGAAATATCAAAAACTGCCAAGACCAGGGCGGAACTGTTCAGTCGGTTTATTGAACGCTCCACTCCGGCTTTCTCAACTACATCGTCGGTCGAATGAATTCCCGCCGTATCGGAAAGAATAAGGGTTATATCATCTAAAGTAACCGTACTCTCGACAACATCTCTTGTAGTTCCGGCAACCGATGTAACAATCGAACGGTCGGCACGGCAAAGCAAATTCATAAGGGTCGATTTTCCGACATTCGGCTTTCCTACTATTGAGGTTTCAACACCGTTTCTTATGATTTTTCCTGTATCGTAAGAACTCAAGAGTTCCGATAAAGAATTTTCCGTTTTTTCAAGAGCTGAAAGGAAAGACGGAGTATCAAGTTCTTCTATTTCTTCGTCGGGATAATCGGAATAAACAGAAATAGAAGCATCAAGTTTTAAGAGGTCGGCAATTATTTCTTCTATCTTTTTACTTACTTTACCCTCTTTTGCCATACGGGATATACGAAGCGCCGTTTCATTTTTTGCTGAGATTATTTCCATAATACTTTCGGCACTTGCAAGGTCTAACTTTCCGTTAAGATAAGCCCTTTTGGTAAATTCACCGGGCAACGCTAAATTTGCACCGTTTGCAAGAACAACACGGAGTGTATCCCTTGCGACAAGTTTTCCGCCGTGAACTGACAATTCGACGGTATCTTCGCCCGTAAAACTTTTAGGCTCCAAAAAAACCAATGCCACCGCATCGTCTATAACATTATCGCCGTCTATTATCTCACCGTAAAGTGCAGAGTATCCGCTTAGCGAAGAAAGAGCCCTGCCCGAAAACGAACGAAAAGATTTTTCCGCTATACTTATTGCATCACTACCCGATATTCTGATAACGGCTATCCCGCCCTCGCCCGAAGGCGTAGAAATAGCGGCAATCGTTCTTTCAGACATAAAGCCCACTCCCCCTTATATAATATCATTTATTTTACCACAAAGCCATTTGCTTTTCAAGGAATGTTTTATAATTCTTCATAAATACGGCAAAGAAAAAAATAGATAAAAACTTACATTTTTTTAGTTTTCAAAAACAGATGTAAATCTTCTCTGCTTAAGCGAATAAAATGCAAAAGTGAAATATCTCGCTACGCTCAATGTGAAATAATTTGCTCACGAAAATCGTGAAATATTATGCTTCGCATAATGTGAAATAAAATTCGCCTCTTAA
>DFHZ01000149.1 GCA_002371985.1 Ruminococcaceae bacterium UBA3710
GCCTTAACAGGCTTTTTGGCAACTGTAGTGTTCGGCGGAGCTGTTATCGGCACCGGCATTGTGATGAAGGACAACAATAACCCGACGGATGAAATTGTACCAACCCAAGCGATGACCGAACAGGTCGAACAAATCGACCCGACCGCAGCTACCGTATATAAGGATGTGTACGAAACTCAGGTCGCGACGGTTTACCAAAACGTAAACGTAAACTCCGCGCAAAGTGGCGGAGAACAGGCGGAACAGACACAGCAGGGCTTGCCGGATGAATTCCGCTTTGCGGGCAACCGTTTTGAGAAGTCAGAAAATCTGCTGACATCAAACACTTATCACTCTGACAACATAGGCGCGACTTTGACATTTCCCGACAGCTGGGTTAATAATGTAGACATAATTGAAAATTTTGACGGGCTCTCTGTAATAGACAGGGGAAAACCGGACAATCCACTTTTCAAAGAATATGATTATACCAGCTGTTTGCTTCAAATATCTACTTACGATTTAAGAAAACATGAATATAATCAAATCTTCTATTCTAACAATCATAGCAGTAGCGTCGATAGTTTTGATTTTGGATTTTCCGAGCTTCCCGGTAACAGAACATTCAGGTATAGATTATATCGATGTCGTTTAAGTTGGAACAGAACTATTATGAAAAAATCGGATTTGGATTACAGTAACATAAACAGTGAAGTAATCTCTGTGCTCGAAAGTTTCCGTCCAGATGACTCGAAATACACAAGCCTTTTAACTCAACAACAAAAGGACGATATAATGAAAGTCAAAGACTTTGACGTAGATGCAGATGCTCCGTAAATGAGGTGTTATTATGATAAAAAAGTTTAACTTTGAAAACTCAGCCAACAAAGACCTTTTGGCAGAAATATTGAGTAAACGCGACCGTCAGCCGCGTGCGGCATTTCTTTCATCGCTGGCGGCAATAATGGTTACGGCGATATCTCTGACAATGGTGTTTGGCAGCTTGTCAACCTCTGCCATACCGCTTGACAATCACGAGCAAGCCAATGTAACTTCCGTTTCTGACGGAGAAACGTTGCCGCCTGAGGAAGTGACGCGTGTACATACCGAAACAAAGACCGAAACCGTATCCGTGTACAATGATACGCCACAGCTTTCCGAAACCTTATTAGTATCAGATACTGTCAACGAGGAACCCCTCGCCGAGGGAAAAGCAATTTTCGACCCGAAAAAACAACTGTTTCAGTGGCAGTACAAAGGAGAAACATTCACCTTTTTTGCAAAAGACAATACGGTTTACCGGCGCAACGAAACGACAGGCAGTACGGTTGTTGTATTTAAAGGATACAAAAAAGCCTCTCTCTTCTGTATTAACGACAGATATCTTTTCTTTAGCGCAGACTCTTCTGTAAATAGTTCTTTTCTATATTATTCACCAAGCAACTCATATTGTTATAGGGCAGATTTAGTCACCGGAGAAATTTTGCGGCTGTTTATCTGTACAAAAACAGACTATCAGTACGAAGAAGAAGAAGCTTTTGTACGCTTTAACGGCGACGATGTTATTTTCACACACTACGTCGTGCACGAGGACGGCAACTACGAACGAATTGAGGATAGCTCAAAAGGATTATATGATGATAATGATGATCCCGAACTGATATTAAATGTTGATAATACCTTTACCGCAATAGAAAGCGACGGAAGCCGCTATGATTTAGAAATCAACGCTAAAGATATTGAGAGCATGGGTTATAATGCTTATGAAAATTATGGTATTTGGATTGATCATTTTTACACTGAATATGCCTTTGAACAAACAGGCGAATATATTCATATATCCTTTGCTCCAAAACAAGATGACCCCAACGCACATTTGTGGTATTGGGGACAAATAACAGACGAAGGTATCAAAGGATGCTTGGTTCAGGCTAAAATATTGAATCAACCGGAAAATACATTTCCTATGTATTTAACTTCCTTATGTTTTCTTGTTTACTACGACCAGCCAAATTATGAAATTTTCGGTGATACCGAGATTAATTTTGATAAACTGTTTGCCGATACAAAGAGTGAAACGGAATACCGTACCATCTACGACGGCTATGGTGAAAAATTAACCTTGGCAATTACCTATTACCCCATAAATTACCTGCACGCCGCCACGCCCGACAGCGCGGAATAATAAATATTATTTGCTTACCGTCCCCGTTCGACGGCTTATCCGCCGCGGGGATTATCCCTTCGGGGAATATAAAAATAAATGCTAATCCCTCTTGCAAAAGATGAAGAAACGCATTCCTCTTCTGCGGTTTTAACCGCAAAAAAGGCTCCGCCGGAACCAGTTCACCGGCGGAGCTTTTTCTTGCTCAAAACAATTTGCAATTTTTACTTTTGTGTGATAAAATGAAAAAAGCGCTCCCATCAAAAGATGAAAGCGCTTTACTTGGAGGCGACAGGCGGATTTGAACCGCCGCATCAGAGTTTTGCAGACTCGTGCCTTACCACTTGGCTATGTCGCCGTGTCAACGAGGAATATTATATCATTTATAGAGCCCGTTGTCAAGAAGATATTTGCACATTTTGATTTCAGAATTTTCGGTAACGACTATGAGAGACTTAATATCATATGCGCGTCAGTGCGAAAATATGCTTGACCGCCTGAAAATTAAATACGCGCAAAACATCACCTACGCCGTAAACACCCGCGCTCAGTCGAGGCTTGGACTTTGCAAAAAGCAAAACGACCGCTATACGGTGGAGATTTCCGCCATGCTGTTGGACGAGCGAACCGCCGAGCAGACGTTGATTGAAACCGTTTTGCACGAACAGCTCCACACCTGCTACGGCTGTATGAAGCACACAGGGCGGTGGAAAATGCTTGCCGAAAAGGTGAACGCCGCCTATGGTCTTAACGTAAAGCGCGCCGCCGATGACGAGAGTATCCCCGAAGATTTGCTGCCTAAGCCCAAGTACATTATAAAGTGCCGAGGCTGCGGCGCTGAGCTTCACCGTCAACGGCTCTCTCCCCTTGTAAAAAGACCGAACCGCTACCGCTGCGGAAAATGCGGCGGCAGGCTCTATTTAATTTAACCCAAACAAAAACTGTCACCCTAAACCAAAATTAAGGTGACAGTTATTTTTATACTATTATCGTCTATTCTCCCGAACCCTCAGAGCCGCCTGAGCTCTGCGACTGGCTCGACTGCTCGGATTGTCCGCCCGAATCAGCGGACTGCTGACTTTGCTCAGGCTGAGCAGACTCAGCGCTTTGTTCGGTATCCGACGAGCTTTCGTACGACTGCTCGTTTGAATCGTTGTCGTCGTTATTATTGTTGTTGTCGGAGTTGTCCGAGGACTCGGTCTTTTCGCCGTAGGTTGCGCCGCTGTCGTAATCTGCAGACCTGAACACTACGCCGTA
>DFHZ01000085.1 GCA_002371985.1 Ruminococcaceae bacterium UBA3710
TCCATTCCATATTAAAGCCGAGGAAAACACCTATTCCGAGGGTCATCATAATAATCATTGAAATAAACTGAGCCTTATAACTCCATGCGGTACGGATTAGTTTTCTGAACAGCATTACCAATCCACCTCACCGACGGAAAGTGGATTTTCCTGCTCCTCAACAGAACGAATTTTTCCGTTTTTCACACGAATTACCACATCAGCCATTTTCGCAATATTTTGGTTATGCGTAACAATAACTATGGTTTTTCCGTACTTTTTCGCCATATCGAGCAGTAACTCAAGCACCATAACACCCGTTTCGGAATCGAGCGCACCCGTAGGCTCGTCGCAAAGAAGAATTTTAGGATTTTTGCAAAGAGCACGGGCTATCGAAATTCTCTGTTGTTCACCGCCTGAAAGTTCAGACGGGAAGTTTGAAAGATGGTCAAGCAGTCCTACCTTTGCAATCATATCTTTTGCGTCGAGTGCATTCTTTGATATTTCGGAAACAAGTTCTACATTTTCATATACAGTAAGGGTAGGAATAAGGTTATAAAACTGAAAAACGAAACCAACTGTTGATGCACGGTAGTCTGTAAGGTCGTTATCATTCAGTTTTGATATATCCGAGCCCGAAACAGTTATCGTTCCCTCGCTTGGACTGTCAAGCCCGCCGAGTAGATTAAGCAATGTGCTCTTCCCTGCTCCCGACGGTCCGAGTATAACGACAAATTTACCCTCATCAAGTGTAAAACTTATATTGTCAAGTGCCCGTAATTCGTGATCCCCGCTTTTATATATTTTCGAAACATTTTCAAATTGTACTATTGGCATAACACACCTCTGTTGTATTGATTAAAAAACCCGAGAACAAATATTTTAAATCTGTTCCCGGGTCTGTTATTATGGCTTTTTACCGCAAGAGCATCCCATTTTGCAGTTCGCACAATTTCCCGTGCATCCGCCCTTAGAGTTCTTTTTATCTTTTACGATAGAAAAAATCGCCAGACTTATCAAAAGTATTACAATGGCTATCACAATAATTGCCGAGATGTTATTTGAAATCCATGCGAACATAATGTTACGCTCCTTTCAGTTTTATTCTACCTTTACTTTTTGTGTAAGTTTAGTTGCTTCCTTATATTTCTTAAAGAAGAGCATATAAACTATAAACACAAGCAAAACAAATGCAACAATAAGACCAATTACATTTACAATCGTTCCTGCACTTGTAGACATATTGCCGGTGAAAAGATTACCGAACTGATTTATCATCAATGCAACAACATAAGCAAATCCGCACTGATAACCTATTGCAAACCATGTCCATCTTGCACTGTTCATTTCACGGCGAATAGCACCTATTGCCGCAAAACACGGTGCACACAGAAGGTTGAATACGAGGAATGAGAATCCTGCAAATTTTGTTGCAAACGATGCTGCAATTCCTGCCCAGTCGCCGTAAAGAATTCCCATTGTTCCAACGATATTTTCTTTAGCAACAAGACCGGTAACGGATGCAACAGCCGCTCTCCAGTTGCCCCAGCCAAGTGGTGCAAATACCCAAGCAAATGCTTTACCTATGTAAGCGAGTATTGAAAATTCCATTTCTTCTTCGGAAAGCATACCGAAAGAGCCGTCAACAAAGCCGAAGAATGATGTAAACCAAACTATAACTGTTGAAAGAAGAATTATTGTTCCTGCTTTCTTTATGAAAGACCAACCACGCTCCCATGTAGAACGAAGAACATTTCCTACTGTTGGCAAGTGATATGCAGGAAGTTCCATAACGAACGGAGCAGGGTCTCCGGCAAATCTCTTTGTCTTTTTAAGCATTACACCTGAAACTATAATTGCTGCCATTCCGATAAAGTATGCCGAAACTGAAACCCAAGCAGAACCGCCGAAGAGTGCACCGGCTACCATTGCAATAAACGGAAGTTTAGCACCGCAAGGAATAAATGTTGTAGTCATAATTGTCATACGGCGGTCGCGTTCATTTTCAATAGTTCTCGATGCCATAATTCCGGGTATTCCGCAACCTGTTCCGACAAGCATAGGAATAAATGATTTACCCGAAAGTCCGAATCTTCTGAATATACGGTCAAGTACGAATGCAATTCTTGCCATATAACCGCAACCTTCGAGGAAAGCAAGTAACAAGAACAACACAAGCATCTGAGGAACAAAGCCCAAAACTGCACCGACACCGGCAACTATACCGTCCTGAATTAGTCCGTAAAGCCATTCGGGGATTTTAGCATTTCCGTCATCGTCGAGGAGTGCACTGTCTACAAGTGCCGGAACACCTGGCACCCATATACCGTCCTCTGCCGGATCGGGTTCATCAAAGCCTTTATCTTTAAAATACTCGACTGCATCTTTGAATGTCATCGGGTTTGTTTCCTCTTCGTCTGCATCTGACGGTATCTTATCAAAATATACTGTTATATCAGATGTTTCAAGTGTTTCGTCGTCCGTAACCTCGGTCTTAGCAGATGCTTTTTTAGATTTGTAATCGCTTAATTCAGATAAAAGTTCTTTTGAATCAAAACTTTCGTCTTCTGTATCAAATTCAAATCCGTAAGCTGCTATTGCATTTACGGCAGATTCATAATCTTCTGCTTTTTCTTCCGACTGTGCAGTTCCGATACCGAATAAGTGATAACCGTCGCCGAAAAGTCCGTCGTTCGCCCAGTCAGTAGCCGCAGTACCTACCGTTACCATTGCTATATAGTAAACAAGGAACATAACAAGAGCAAAAATAGGAAGTCCGAGCCATCTGTTTGTAACAACTTTATCTATTTTATCGCTTCTTGTAAGTTTTCTTTCCTTTTTCTTTTTATAACATGCCTTTATTACTTCGGCTATGTAGATATATCTTTCGTTAGTAATAATGCTCTCTGAATCGTCATCAAGTTCTTCTTCTGCCGATTTAATATCGTTTTCAATATGCGATAAAACATCCTTGTCGATATTAAGAGATTCAAGTACCTTTTCATCTCGTTCAAATATTTTAACGGCATACCATCTTTGCTGTTCTTCAGGCA
>DFHZ01000057.1 GCA_002371985.1 Ruminococcaceae bacterium UBA3710
CTGAATGTACGGTAGATTTGAGTATATCGGCTCATATACCGGAAAACTATATCGAGTCGCTTTCTGCAAGGCTTGGAATATATAAGAGAATTGCCGATATAAAAAGCGATGAAGATGTAAGCGATGTACTTGATGAACTTTGCGACAGATTTGGAGAACCGCCGAAAGCGGTTCTCGGACTTATAGATGTTGCACTTGTGAGAAATAAAGCGGCACTTAGCGGAATAAGTGAAATCTCAAGCGGTAAAAATTCCGTTATTCTTAAAACGGATGCTATAAGAGAAGATGTGGCACTCAAACTTTCGGACGGGTTTAAAGATGCATTCACATTTGCGGTTACCGGAGATAAAGCATATATAATAAAACTAAAAAACGGTCAAACGCATATAGAAACCGTAAAAAAATTGAGCAAAATATTATAAAACCGTTAATATTTTTAAAATTAGTAGACTTTTTTTGCGGTTTGTTATATAATTGTTATCAGATTATTTTGCTTTAACTTAAGAAGCGGAGGAAAAAATATGAAGAATTTTAAAAAAATTTTTGCAACCGTTTTGGTTGCAGTAATGGTTCTCTCTTTTTGCGGATGTCATAAAAAGGGTGAAATTGCTATAAAAATAGGTGATGTAAGTTTCACATCGGCTTATTATATGTGTGCTCTTCTTGAGGCAGATATGGATGCCCGTCAGCAAATTGACACAAAAGCAAAATCGGATGATAGCATAGATACTTCAAAAGAGGGCTATTATTATTCTCAAAAGATTGACGGCAAAAAGTATGTTACTTATGTTAAAGATACTGCTTTAGACAGGCTGAAAACATTGGCTTCTTATAAAATAAAGGCTAAAGAAGCAAAACTTAAAATCAGCGATGAACAACAATCAAATATTGACGCTTATGTTTCTTATTATTGGAATTCTTACGGATATTCCGCTCTTTATGAGCCAAACGGTGTAAGTAAAGATACATTTGCAGAATTTTTCCGTGATTCCTATTATTCGGATTTGTATTTTGATTATCTTTACGGAAAAGACGGCGAAAAGGCTATACCCGATGACGAAATAACCGCATTTATGAATGAAAACTATGTTTTGGCAGATGTTTTGTCAGAGGACCTTTCTTCTAAGGAAGAAGCAGAGGTTACTGCAATAACCGAGCAGTTTGACGGATTTTATTCAGAACTCAAAGGCGGTAAAGTAACATTTAACGAGATTTATGAAACCTATAATAAAACCGAAGAAGGACAAAAGCAGGAATCATATTCAACTGTTTTAGGCTCTTCAAAAACCGATAATGCCGATGAGAATTTTGATACCATAAAAGCGATGGCTGTCGGCGAGGTAAAACTTATCAAGGCTGAGGACGGCTCAAAAATTACATTGGTTGTAAAAAAAGATTTGTCGGCAGACGAAACCCAAAAAGAAAATCTTGATGAAACAATTCGTCATAATTTAAAGGGCGAAGAATTTGAGGCTGATATAGAAGCCTTCAAAAAGACCTTAAAGGTAAATGAAAACAAATCGGCTACAAAGCAATTCAACATTAAGAAAATAGAATATCCTCAACAGTCTGCAACATAAGAATAATGAATAAAGCCCTCGGTGCAAAAAACACCGAGGGCTTATCTTTTTATATACGATTTATTATGCCGGGCAAAGTTGACTTCTTGAAATTTGCAAACGCAGTTTATCTGCAATCATAGCAATAAATTCGCTGTTTGTCGGCTTTCCTCTGTCATTCTGAACGGTAAAACCGAAATAGGAATTAAGAGTGTCTATATCACCTCTGTCCCAAGCGACTTCTATTGCATGTCTTATTGCTCTTTCCACCCTTGAAGATGTAGTGCCGTTATGCTTGGCTACTGTAGGGTAGAGCAGTTTTGTTACAGAGTTTATCATTTCGCTGTCTTTTATGGAAAGCATAATTGCCTCTCTTAAATATTGGTATCCTTTGATGTGTGCAGGAACACCTATTTGATGTATTATTTCGGTTATCATTAGTTCAAGGTCATTATCTGTAAGAACATTGTTTTTAAGAACAATAGGCTCTCGGTCATTCTTCCAATCGGATAATTGAATTATCCTTTTTGCGAGTGTGTCAACATCAAACGGTTTAAGAAAATAAAAAGAAGCTCCGGCATTTAGTGTTTCTCTTTCAAGTCTGCTGTTATCAAAACTTGACATTGCCATAACCATAGTTTTCTTGTTCTGATCATTTTCTTTAAGTTTTGACAAAACTCCTAAAATATCTAAATTAGGCATAAACACATCTGCAAGTACAACATCCGGCTTTTTAGCATTTATGTTTTCTATTAACTTAATTCCGTCCTTCTCGCAAAGTTCTACATCCATTCCGTATCCTTTAAACGCCTTTTCAAATACTTGACCGAGTTCTGTAGAGTTATCGGCTACCATAACTTTTAATTTATTCTGCATTGTTTTTTTCCTCCTGAAACTTAAGTGTTTCCCATATATTAGCATAACATTCTCCAAATTTCAAGTATTTTTTCACGATTTTTTTAGATTTTTTCCAACAAATTACGACAAAAATCAAATAAACTAAAAATTTTTCTCAAAATTTCAGAAAAGCGAGTATAATATTTTGTCTTTATTTATCGAAAAAGATGTGGTATAATTATTAAAAATTTTAAAAGGTGGTACTTTTATGAAAAAATTTTTAGCAGAGTTTAAAGAATTTGCCCTCAGAGGAAACATTGTTGACTTGGCAATAGGTATGATTATCGGTAGTGCTTTCACCGCTATTGTTACCGCACTTACCGCAAACTTTATTCAACCTATTCTTGATTTGGCAACAGGTGCTCATAAGGGACTTTACTCATGGGCAGAAATTGCAACATTCATTTCGGCATTCATTTCGGCAGTTGTAAACTTCATTATTATTGCTCTCGTTCTCTTTATGTTAATGAAGGGTATAAACAAACTTATGGAAGTAAGTAAGAAAAAAGAGGAAGAGGCAGTTCCCGAAATCACAACAAAAACTTGTCCGTATTGCAAGAGCGAAATCGATATAGAAGCAACCCGTTGTCCTCATTGTACATCCGAGATTAAATAATAAAAAAAGCAGTCGAAAGACTGCTTTTTTTATTGCTCTGAATTTAAAAACCTAAAAGTTTTGTACCGCTTTCAAGAAGTTTTGTTTTCTTTTCTTCGCATTTTTCATCTGTTTGGTCTTTAGCACCGATATAAAGTTTAATCTTCGGCTCGGTTCCTGACGGGCGAACTATAACAGAACTTTCGTCGGCAAGATAGAAACCTAAAACATTGGATTTTGGAAGGTTTATAGTTTCTGTTTTTCCGGTTTTAATATCGGTGGAAACAGAGTTTCTGAAATCTTTAAATACCGAAACATCAATACCGGCAATTTGCTTCGGTGTTTGAGTTCTTAAGGTTTCCATAATCTCGGAAATACGGGCCATACCGCTCATACCCTCGCAGGTAAAACTCTTTTGAACGCAGTAACAATATCCGAACTCAGCGTATATATCAGCCAAAACTTCGCATAAATTCTTTGATTTTGATTTATAATAAGCCGCCATTTCGCAGATAATCATTGATGCTACAACTGCATCTTTATCTCTTGCGTGGTCGCCTATTAAATACCCGTAACTTTCTTCAAAACCTAAAACATAGCGGTTTTCTTCACCTTTGTTTTTAAGAAGTGTTATTTGCTCACCGATAAACTTAAATCCGGTTAAAACTTCAATTACTTCGCAATCGTATTTTTTAGCAATATTCTTAATAAGTTCGGTAGTAACTATGGTTTTAACAGTGATTGGTTTTTCGGGTAGGGTTCCGAGTTCTTTTCTTCTCGATAAGATGTAGTTAAGCATAATAACGCCGACATCATTACCGCTTAACAGTTTAAATTCACTTCCCGTGTTGACGGCGATACCTACTCTGTCGCAATCAGGGTCGGTTGCAAGAAGAATATCAGCAGGAGTTTCCTTGGCAATTTTCAGTGCTTCAACGAACGCTTGCGGGGTTTCGGGATTAGGATACGGGCAGGTTGGAAATTCTCCATCCGGCAATTCCTGAGATTTAACGACAGTTACATTTTTAACACCGATTTTTTCAAGAATTTTTCTGACGGGTTTATTACCGCTGCCATGAAGAGGGGAATAAATAACATTAAGATTTGATAAGTCCAAATCTTTTGAAACTCTGGCGTCATTTACTCTGTCCAAAAAGGCATTTATAACATCGTCGCCTATATATTCGATAATTCCGGATTTGATTCCCTCTTCAAAATCAATAGACTTGACGCCCTCAAATATATCAATCTTGTTCATAACATCAAGTACAAAATCGGCGGCTTCGGGGCATAATTGACAACCTGTATCGTCGTATGCCTTATATCCGTTGTATTTTGACGGGTTATGACTTGCCGTTACTACTACACCGGCATCGCATTTAAGGTGTCTTACAGCAAAAGAGAGCATAGGGGTCGGCATAAGTTCCTTATAGATATAAACCTTAATTCCGTTTGCCGCAAAAACTTCGGCGGCTGTTTTTGAAAATAGTTCCGAGTTAATTCTGCTATCGTAAGCAATTGCGATTTTTCCGTTTTTCTTAATGGAATTAACATAGGTGGCAAGACCTTGCGAGGCCTTACCTATTGTATAAATATTAAGCCTGTTAGTACCTGCACCGATAATACCTCTCAGTCCCGCAGTACCAAATTCGAGGTCTTTATAAAAGGCTTCGGAAATTGCATCGCTATTGTTTTCCATTTCTTTTAGTTCTTCTGCAACTGCCTTGTCCTTAACGGCTTTTTCTTTCCAAATTGAATATAATTTGTTTATATCGTTCATAATTACCCTCCTATAATTTGCTATTACAACATATATTTTATATGTATTTAGCGGACTTGTCAATTACTACATTATTTTTTTGGCATTTTTGCTGATTTTTATAAAAAAACTTGACAAAATTTCGTTTTGATAATATTATAGTTAAAAGATTTTGTGTATTTTTAACTGATATGAGGTACAAATGGGAATTAGTTTTGTTGAAGAAAGCAAAAAAATGTCGGATAACGAAATTATTTCCCGAATTAACGAAGGTAAATACGAATATCTGCAAATTCTTATTGATAGGTATATGCCGCTTATCCTTTCTAAGGCAAAAACATTTGGCGATTTTGGCGTAGATATTGACGATTTAATTGCCGAAGGGATAATGGGCGTTTTTTCTGCTGTCAAGTCATTTGATACCGAAAAATCAAAGTTTTCAACCTTTGTTTCTTTGTGTATTGAAAGGGCCATGACGGGTCTTATAAGAAAGGCTTCCCGAAAAAAGCAAATACCGAGCAATATGATAACATCAATTTACGATGTAGAACTTGAAAGTAATGATAATCCGGAAGATATTTATATAAATAAGGAAAGTTTTGATTCTCTAAAAGAAAATATAATTTCGGGTTTATCCGATATGGAAAGTAAAGTTTTATCGCTTTTTTTAGAGGGTAATACATATTCT
Source organism: Ruminococcaceae bacterium UBA3710 (assembly GCA_002371985.1). GTDB lineage: Bacteria > Bacillota > Clostridia > Oscillospirales > Acutalibacteraceae > UBA737. The sequence continues at coordinate 5,499 of DFHZ01000057.1, forward strand.
GAAATTGCATTAAAACTCGGCATTTCAACGAAATCGGTTGATAATTCGCTTTTGCGGATAAGAAATAAAATAAAACGGCAACAGTAGTTGCGGAATATGGCCTTATGTAGTTTAAAAGAGAAGAACGTTGAAAACAAAGATGTCGGTGCAATTCCGTCCGAGGCTAAAAACAAACATAAACAAAAAGAGAGAGGTACAAAAAATGTTTGAAGACAAGACCTTAGTTTGCAAAGAGTGCGGCAACGAGTTCGTTTTTACTGCCGGTGAGCAGGAATTCTACGCTGAGAGAGGCTTCCAGAATGAGCCCCAGCGTTGCAAGGCCTGCCGTGACGCTCGCAAGAACGCTGCTCGTACTCCCAGAGAGTTCTTCACTGCCACCTGCG
>DFHZ01000169.1 GCA_002371985.1 Ruminococcaceae bacterium UBA3710
TATGTGCTAAACTATCTGTGTCAAGTTTCATACTTGATTCCTCCTTCGTCTTTTTAGTTGTGGTTGGCAAACCTACTCCTATTTTAGACGAAGGAGGATATTTTTTCCACTCATAGCTAAAGCTTTTTGGAACTACCGGCACTGCCGGTAGTATTCGATATACAACAACAGACGGGCTTCATTATAGTGTTAGGAAAGCAAGCCCGTCTTATATCAATTCATTATTATTTCATGATTAACTATTTCCTCCGCACAATTGCGGATGGAATTCATGCGGCGCACCCATTCCATTTGGTCTATGGTTTTTAGATGTTCGGTTATGCTTTCGGTTTGTTTCATTTGATTCACCAACTGAGAAAACATATCCTCTGCCTGACGGTCAATATCTTCAATGTGCTCATTCAGTTCGCCGGAAAGCATAAGTCCAGAATATGTAACCTTTTTATGATTTCGTAGATAGTCTAGATACATTAGCCCAAATCTACCGACTTTGGGTGATTCCGATGCCTTCAGACAGGGATAATAGTAATCGCCTACGAGTTCGTAATCGAGTCCATTTGTTTCATCGTGAATAAATTGTTCCATTTTCAAATCCTTGCTTTCTTTAATTTTGCATTCATTGTTTTGATTAACAAAACGTTGACATCCTCAATCGGCTTGTTTTCATCAATGTATTTTGACCTCGCCATATTGAGGCAAGCAACTAATAGCCGCCATTCAAAATCCGTCAGTTCCAAAATTCGCTTTTGTTCACGCATAAATATCGCCTCCTTTGGCATCATTGTACCAATAAGAAGGCGTCAGGTCGAATGTGCGAGGTTTTAAGTATTGTAATCGCTTCGGTATTTTCTTGAAAACTTGTTGATAGGTATCAAAATTGATGTATAATAAAAACAGAAAAAGGTGTATTTTTGTGATGCTGCTTGTGGGGCTTGTAACCGTGCCCTTTGGGAGCACAGTTTATGTGCCCCCCGTTTATGATGAGTGATGCGAGATTGATATCTTGCCATTATTAGAGGAAACAACGCTTATAGAAAATAATGTTTAAAAAATTGTGATGATCTGTCAATATTATACAAATGATACTGCAACGGTATGTTATTATGACAGTTTGACATTTTGCTATCAGTAAATGCATTTTTAATAATCTGAATAATTACGGGTCATCGCAAATCAAAAAGTAACTGATAACGGAGAGATATTTGTGGCAGAATTATTTGAAATTATTATGATTGTAAGCTTTGGTGCGTCTTGGCCTATGAATGTTTTAAAATCCTATAGGGCAAAGACTGCCAAAGGTAAAAGCTTAGGATTTTTATGTTTGATATTTTTCGGATACATTGCAGGTATTATATCAAAGTTGATTAACGAAACATATATGGCTTCTTTTAATCAGAAGTGGTATGTGCTTTTCTTCTATGTGTTGAATTTAATAATGGTTGGTATGGATTTAATTTTATATTTCAGAAACAAGCAATTGGATAGAAAGGCAGAACTAAATGATTAAGGAAAAGGATATTACTTTTAATAGTAATGGACAACAGTTGGATTTATATTTGCCTGATTCAGGAAATATCAAAGCAATTTTTCTGTTTTTTCACGGCGGTGGAATAGAAGAGGGCTCAAAGGAAGACGCTATTAGATTTGCAGAGTATCTCACAGATAGAAGTATTGCTGTTGTAAGTGCGAATTATAGAATGTATCCGAATGCAGAATTCCCTGATTTTTTGTATGATGCCTCAGATGCGGTGAATTGGATATACAACAACAAGGTAAAGTTTAATAATTGTGGTAAACTGTTTGTCGGCGGAAGCTCAGCAGGAGGGTATATATCAATGATGTTGTGCTTTGATAACAAATATCTTGAAAAACACGGCATTAAACCTACGGATATTACAGGATATATACATGATTCCGGTCAGCCGACAAGCCATTATAATGTATTGAAATTTTCAGGCATTGATTCAAGACGCATTATTGTTGATGAGCGTGCACCGCTGTATTTTGTAGGTATGCAGGAAGACTATCCGCCTATGATGTTTTTAGTTGCCGACGATGATATGCAAAACCGATATGAGCAAACAATGCTTATGTTATCAACATTAAAGCATTTTGGATTTAACGAAAATAAAGTTAAATTTAAACTTATGCACGGCAAATATTGTGCTCACTGTTCCGCAGTTGATAAAGATGGAATAAGTATTTTTGGAAAAATTATTTTTGATTTTATAAGTGAGATGACTTAAATTATGAAAATACTTTCAATCGGTAACAGTTTTTCGGAAGATGCCCATAAATGGCTACACGATATTGCTTTGACAGATGATTTTTCTATTGATACGACGAACCTGTATATTGGTGGCTGCAGTTTGGAAGCACACTATAACAATTTAATAAAAGATGTTCCGGTATACGCAATGCAGGGAAATTCGGGCGATTTTATTAAAAATGTTTCAATCAAAGAAGCACTTGAAAGTGATAAATATAATATTATCACTCTTCAACAGGTAAGCGGTTTGAGTGGAAAACCAAAGACATATTTACCGTATATTACCAAACTTTCAGATTTCGTCAAAAGCGTTCAGCCGGAATGCGAAATATATTTGCACAGGACATGGAGTTACGAAATTGACTCAGAGCATGATGATTTCAAAAGGTACAATTGTAATCAAATCGGTATGTTCAAAGAGATTTGTTCTGCTACGGAAAAAATTGCTGATATGATAGGTGCAAATATTATCCCTGCCGGAGATGCAATTCAAGAATTGCGTGATAAATCACATAGTTTTAGGTACAAAGACGGAGGCTTGTCTCTTTGTAGGGATGGATTTCATTTATCCCTTAATTACGGAAGATTTACTGTGGCTGCAGTGTGGTATAAAACATTAACAGGAAGACAGGCAAACATAAATCGTTTTCAAGATTTGAGACCGGAATTTGATTTATCGTTGCTTGATGAAATTATGCGTTTTGTATAATAAAGCAAAAATATTATTTGTTGAATGATATTTGTATATATTATATTTTATAGTAGAATTACAATGGATAAACTCATCCCCGTAGTGGTAATAAAAGAATTAAGTGAAACAGATAAAATACTTACTGCACTTAAAAACAGCGGTATTAACTGTGCTGAAATTACATTCAGAACCGCTTGTGCGAAAGAGGCAATTGAATACGCAGTTAAAAACTATCCCGATATGAATATCGGTGCAGGAACAGTAATAAATGCAAAGCAATGCGAGGATGCACTCAAAGCCGGTGCAAAGTTTATTGTATCGCCCGGATTATCTGTTGCAGTTGCAAATATCTGCAAAGATAGAAATATACCGTATTATCCCGGTTGCGTAACACCAACCGAAATTATGCAGGCATTAGAACTTGGTATAACAACCGTTAAGTTTTTCCCTGCTAATGTATACGGTGGCTTAAAGGCATTAAAAGCCCTTTCGGCACCGTTTCCGCAGGTTAAGTTTATACCTACCGGCGGAGTAGATAGAAGCAATATCGACGAGTTTTTAGCCTTTGATAAAATAGCCGCTATTGGCGGTAGTTTTTTTGTAAAAGAAGCACTTGATAAAATGGAGGCAGGAGAATAATGAAAGTAGTAACATTCGGTGAAATAATGTTAAGACTTGCCCCTAACGGCTATTATAGATTTTTTCAAGACGACCAACTTCAAGCAACTTTCGGTGGCGGTGAAGCAAATGTTGCAGTTAGCCTTGCTAACTTCGGTCTTGATAGTACATATGTAACAAAACTGCCTGACCATGCAATAGGTCAGGCAGCAGTAAACAGTCTTCGTTATTTCGGTGTAGATACCTCTAAAATCACAAGAGGCGGAGAAAGGGTAGGAATTTATTATCTTGAAAAAGGTGCATCGCAGAGAGGCTCTGTTTGTATATATGACCGTAAGTATTCTGCTATCCAACAAGCAACAACTAAAGATTTTGACTGGGACGATATATTTGACGGCGCCGATTGGTTCCACTTTACCGGTATTACTCCCGCACTTGGAGAAAACCTTGTAGAAATTTGTAAAACTGCCTGTAAGAAAGCAAAGGAAAAGGGAGTAAAGATTTCCTGCGACTTAAATTACAGAGGAAAACTCTGGACAAGAGAAGAAGCAAGAAAAGCAATGACCGAACTTTGTAAATATGTAGATGTTTGCATATCTAATGAGGAAGACGCAAAAGATGTTTTCGGCATAGAGGCAGAAAACACAGATATTACCGGCGGAAAACTTAATAAAGAAGGATATAAGAGCGTAGCAAAACAACTTGCAGAAAAATTCGGTTTTGAAAAAGTCGCTATTACACTCAGAACTTCTATAACAGCAAGTGATAACAACTGGGCGGCAATGCTTTATGACGGAAACGACTATTATTTTTCAAAAGAGTATAAATTACATATCGTAGACCGTGTAGGCGGAGGAGATAGTTTCGGAGCAGGACTTATCTATGCAATTCTCAATGGTAAATCAAGCAAGGATACAATAGAATTTGCCGTAGCGGCATCTGCACTTAAACACTCTATCGAGGGCGACTTTAACAGAGTAACCGTCAAAGAAGTAGAAAAACTCGCCGGTGGCGACGGCTCAGGTAGGGTGCAGAGATAAACGAAATGTTTTTATATAAATATAATATAAATATAAAAAAGCATTTTTGTTTTAAATTGATTGTTTCATTATCACCTTTATAGAGCGTCCGGGGCAGCGTATAAGGCTGTTCGGGCGCTCACCACAATTAAACATTTACAAAAAAATAAATATTATAGCAATAAAAATTAAAAAATGGGTTTTTCAATAGTTGAGGTAAAGTGTAAAACAAAATACTATTTATTGCTTTATTGTGCCTGATTTCTTTTGTTTCTATCTTAAAACAACAGGAAATAGTATGTTTTCATATGAATTATGATGTTTGTTTCATTCAACATATATTATAATAATTTTAAGAGAACGGTAGAAATATGTCTGTACTATAGGTTTTTAGTATATCTAAAAAAATGAAATTGGTATTAATATGATATTAGATGGAGTTGAACATGCATCTCATTATACTTTGAAATAAGGATTGTAACTATATAATGGATTGGGGGATTAGATAGTTTCTTACACTTGTTTACTGTAGCACCTGATTTTAACGAATCAGGTGCATTTGAAAACACGGCTTTGCAAAATTTGTTGTCATTTTTGGTCGCGAAGCACAAAATTTTAAAGTTTTGTATCGAACGCAAAAAGAGAGAAAAAAATGCGGTTTCGGTACTCTTTGTAAACAAGCAACCCCAAAAAAGTCGAAAAAGACTAAATATTGATAAATTGTGTAAAAAAAGAACAAATTTTGTAATGTGCAAATTGCATGCTACAAGGTTTGTTCTTTTTTATTTGCCAATACGGTGTAGATCTCCAACAATCCGGCTTTTGAATTAGATTTTAAAAGCCGGAGGAAAACTATGAAAATAATGAAAAGTTTTGGAGGAAACGACATGAAAAAAAGTTTTGATAATTTTTTAAGAGGTCTTTTTGAGCGTAGTTTAACTATTGATAATCAGGATACCGGAGAAAGTATTGATGATACTCAAGTAATAAGTGAATTTAGAAAAATACTTGATAGAATGTCAATAGAACTTATACATACAACTTTTGACAATGAAAAGCTTTTAGAAACTATGCTTTCACTTTCGAGAATAGAAAGAATTATAATAGTTTTTAATATTATATTGGGCATGGAAGTTTCTGAAATAGCATATTTGCTTAATATTACGCTCGATAGTGTTTATACGCAAAAATGCAAGGCGTTAAAAAAATTAAGGCATAGTATGAATGCGAATTAGTAGTTGTTATTAATTATCGGATTTATTCCGTTGATTAAACTTTGAACCTTGAAAATTTAATGGTAGCATATTCTTTGAAGACGGAAAGTATAAAATGCACCTTGTAGTAGGCGAGGGTAAAACTCCGCCTAAGTGGGAAGAAGCAGGTTGGACGCAACCGGCACCGCAACTTCCGGGACTTCAAATTTTCCTTAACGATGTAGAGAAATTTGCACAGAATGTAATGTGCCAGCATTATATCATTTCCTACGGTGATAATACCGAGATTATTAAAA
>DFHZ01000106.1 GCA_002371985.1 Ruminococcaceae bacterium UBA3710
GAAATCGGTTATGTATCTTCATTCCGCACGGCTAATGATATGTTTTTAATCTGCAAAGACAATAATAATACCATAAATTATCTCTGTACTTTGAGCGGTGAAAAAGATATAATAATAAACAGTTCTAACCCGACCGAAATCTCAGAAGAAAAACCGATAGAATATAAGGCAAATACAAAAACATTTGATTTTGACATTCAAAAGCCGAAAAATATAATATCTTTAAATCTTCAAATGTCGGGTAACTCGGTTGCTTTTATAGATGTTACGGGAGATAGTTATACATCAAAGCACAGCATAAATCTGAAAGAAAACACTTTATCGGACATTAAAGTTTTCCCGTTTTTTATGCCGATAACAAAGATGAGTTTTGAGATTCACGGCAATGCTCCGTTTTCTCTTTCAAAAGCAAATATAGAATACAGTATCTGATAGGCGGTTTTTAAATGAAAAGAATAATTGCAATTCTTATAGTAATGATATTTGTTATAAGCGGTTGCAGGAAGGTGAACGAAATAGATAAAAAAGCACCCGATAGTAAAATATCGGGTGTTTGGCTTACATATAGCGAGATAAACGAATTGCTTGAAGGCGGACAGTTTAAAGAGAATTTTTTTGTTGTTTCATCCAACCTTGAAAGGTACGGAATAACCGATGTTTTTATTCAGGTTCGTCCGTTTTGCGACTCGCTTTTCAAATCAGAGTATTTTCCGCAAAACGAACTTTCATTGCAGTACGATTTTGATGTTTTTTCTTATATGATAGATACTTTACATAAAAACAATATAAGAATTCATGCCTGGTTAAATCCTTACAGAGTAAGAACGGCGGACAGCGATATAAATAATCTGCCCTCTGACAGCCCTGCATATAAATGGCTGACCGACGATGTTACCGAAAACGATAACAACATCTGTATATTGAATGGCATTTATCTCAACCCCGCAAGCAGTGATGTTAAAAAACTGATAACTGACGGTGTAAGGGAAATAATCAATAATTATGATGTAGACGGAGTCCACATCGACGATTATTTTTATCCTACTACCTCTTCCGATTTTGATGCCGCCTCTTATGAAGATTACAAAAGCAAAAACGAAAACCCTCTGTCTCTTGACGAATACCGCATAAGCCACATAAACGCCCTTATAAGTTCCCTTTACACCGCAATAAAATTTAAGGATAAAAATTTGATATTCAGTATCAGCCCGTCTGCGTCCATATCAAAAAACAAGCAGGAATACTATGCCGATATAAAAACATGGGTAAAGAACGAATGCGTTGATATAATAATACCCCAAGCATATTTCGGTTTTGATTATCCCGACAAAGATTACAGGTTTGATAAAATTATAGACGATTACAAGGCATTACCGTTTAAATCTACAAAACTTGTAATAGGTCTTGCAACATATAAAATAGGAACATCCGCAAATCCCGATAACATAGAATGGAAAGACGGAGAAAAGATAATAGATAAACAAGTTGAAATCTGCGAAAAGGATAAAAAAATAAGCGGTTTTGTTTTCTTTTCGTATTCGTCATTTTTGTCTTATAAAGAGCAAAAAACACCTGCTGGATAAAGCAGGTGCTTTCTAATTATTCAAGATTAAGTTTTTTAGACAGGAAATAGTTTGTTATGAGGTAATAAACCACAGCCTGAATCGCCTGAACGAACATAAGAAAGATTATAAAGCCCTGCGAAACGGTTGTAATCGTTGCATTCTCTACCCATGCTTCGGGAATACCGACACCGAGTACGGTTACCGTTGTTATAAAAGCCGTGCTTATAACCTGAATTACGGCATAGATACAAAAATAAGCGATAACCGAGCCTAATATCTTGTTCTTAAACTGCTGACCGATTGCCATACAAGCATAAAACATCAAAATTCCCGATATTAAACTCAAAACACCTATGATAGCAATTTCTATTATTGAAACTATGGAAGTTGCCGTGCTTGTTGATTCTCTGAATGCAATATACGAACCCTTTATTACATTCCATATCTGAGTTAAGCCCTTCTTTGTTCCGAGCATAATTAAGAGAGAACCTGCCGCCACAATAACATTCGTTATTTCAACAACTACTCCGCAAATCAGTTTGCAAATTATATGATTATATGTTTTGAAAGGCAATGTGTTGGTAAGGTATCCTTGTTTTGACAACATATTCTGATAAAACCTTACCACTATAACAACCGAGCCGACAACAAATATGCTGACTATCAGCATAATTGACAGCGAGAGTACAAGTCCTTTCCAAAAATCAAGAACCCCACTTTCGCCCTTTGGAAGAAAAGAGACAAATCTTGTAAGCACCGAAAGTCCCAAAAGAACGCCGTAAAGCGGTAATAAAATTCGATAAAGTGAAGCAAATTCGTGTTTATAGAGTTTTCTTAACATCTGAATACCTCCCTGAAATATTCGTCTACACTCTTTCCGTAAGTATCCCTGATATTATCTACGGTATCGCACAAAACAACCTGACTGTTATTTATAAAAATAACATCGCTCAAAACCTGCTCAACATCGCTTATCAGGTGGGTTGAAATAATAATTGTTGCATCGCCGTCGTAATTAGAAAGAATTGTTCTTAAGATATAATCTCTTGTGGCAGGGTCAACTCCGGCAATAGGCTCGTCAAGTAAATAAAGTTGTGCTCTTCGGCTCATAACCAGAATTAAAGCAACCTTTTCCTGCGTTCCTTTTGAGAGGGTTTTAATTTTTGACTTTCTGTTGATTGAAAGGTTTTCGAGCATTTTTTCTGCTCTTTCCCTGCTGAAATCTTCATAGAAATCTTCAAAGTATTTTATCATTCCCTCAACCGTCATCCAAGGAGTTAAGAAATTATGGTCCGGAAGATACGAAACTATTTTCTTAGTTTCAATGCCTACGAAATTTCCGCCTATTGCTATATCTCCCGATGTCGGCGTTAAAAGTCCTGCGGCAATTTTAATAAAGGTTGTTTTACCGCTTCCGTTCGGTCCCAAAAGACCTACAATTCTTCCCTTACCTATACTCAAATTCACATCATTTAAAGCCGTATTTTCTTTAAACTTTTTGGTAAGAGATTTACATTCAAGTATTGTATCCATACTCTGTATCCTTTCTTAAATATCTATTTTTTCAAGGTATTCAATTATTTCTTCTTTTGTGAAACCGAATTCTTTCATTTTTTCAAGAAATTGCACGGCATTCTTATTAGTATATTCCGATTTAAACTTTGAAATTATATCACTGTCTTCGGTAATATACCGACCGTCGCCCCGTTTTGTTTCAACAAGACCGGTCAACTCAATTTCAGCCAAAGCCCTTTGCATAGTATTTGGATTTACACCTGCTTCAACCGCCAAATCCCTGACCGAAGCGAGTTTTTCGCCTTTTTTATAATCGCCTTTTATTATCCTTATGATAAGTTCGTCGACAATTTGCTTGAAAATAGGGTTTACACTATCGAATTTCCACGACATTTTTTCACCTCTCTCGTTCTATTGTATTATTGAACTAATACAACAATATACTAATATTTCACTTTTGTCAAGTATTTTTTGCATAAAAAATGGGCATACCCTAAAGTATGCCCCTTATATGCTTATTATCTTAATTAGATTTCAGCGAAATACTTAATTGTACGAACCATCTGTGAAGTATAACTGTTTTCATTGTCATACCAAGAAA
>DFHZ01000177.1 GCA_002371985.1 Ruminococcaceae bacterium UBA3710
CCCTGGCAGTTCGTTACAAGTCTAGGCGCTACCCTTGCAGTCCCTTACAGTCCGTTACAGTTTGTTACAGTTCCTTACGCAGCATTATTATGCTTATTCTATACAGAGCTTTGCTATGCGTTTCCGACACAAAGCACCACTATGCTTTTCTTTTTCAGAACGGCAGATCGTCATCGTCTTCGGTGTTTGGTACTGCGTAGAATCCGCTATTATCGCTATTGCTTACATTCTCTTTCTTTTCGATTAAATAGTCTTGAGGAAGTTTATAATCACCTTCATTAAGCTTCTGAACGCTTATAGCAAGGTTACACTTTGTTGTGCTCCTTACCTGTCCGTCATTGCCGTAGTATTCTTCAATAGAGAATAAGCCTCCGAACACTTTATCCTTTAATGTTTTCTCTTCCCAATTCCACATATAGCCTTTGTTAGAAGCCTCAATGGATGTAATAAATCCTTTAAAGAACGGGTTTGTTTTGCCGTCATTCTTTGTAAGTATAAGGCGGTATATACCACGCCATTTTTTCTCGGCTCTGTCGTCACTGTCGAACTTCTGCTGAAAGAACCCTTTGTACTCTCCGTCCGAAATATCAAACGCAACTACAAGTACATCCTTACCCGTCTTTGTCTGTTCGACTTTAGCGGTTTTTACCTTACAAAGGTATCCGCCTTTAGGTAATGTACTGCCATTACCCTGTCCGTCTGCTGCGTAAGTCTCTTCCCAATCGTTAGGTTTATTCATTTCTTCTTTTCCTCCTTGTTGAATCCGTAATACTCTCTTATGGTATCGTCAACCATTTTTAAATCGTTATCTATAATGTTGTCTTTAAACATATCAAGCGGTGTTTTGACGGTATTTGAGCCGTCACTGTGAGTGATAAACCCATACTCACCACCGCTGTTTATTGCCATTAACACAATGGAAAATAAACCCTCTAATGTAAGTTGGTTATCTAACATTTTCCCAAGTGTCTTTGCTTTTGTGTTCCCTTTGTCATCGTCTTCCGAGTGATGTAAGAAATACACTATTGTATCTTCGGATGTGTTGTTTATTACTGTCTGGATCAGATTGTAAAAATTCACAGCCATATCCGTAAACTTTTGATAGCCAAGCTCAGATACCCTTGCAAACGCTTCAAAGGTCAATAAATATTGCGTGTCATCCAACACATAGCATTTCAAGTTATTAGCTTTTAATGCTTGATTAATTTGTTTGTAGCTTGCGTGATTAACACATTTCAAGCTGTTTCTAAACGGCAACGGTTTGGAAGCTACATTAAGCACACCCACTTTGTCGGGATCTAAATTTCTCATTGACGTAGACTTCCCACTGCCCGATTTCCCGATTATTAAAACTGGGATCCCCATATAATCACCTCGCACTAAATGAATTAACAAGCCTTGCAAAAGGTAACTTCTTTCCGCTTGCAAGTGCCTCTTTTATTTTTGCTTCGTCATTCTTTTTTGCCGTATACTCCACCTTGTACTCATCGGGAACGCTGTCATATATGTCAAGCTTATCCGACTTAAAGGAATACAAGGTGTGCTTAAGGGTCTTGAACTTGTCATATCCTAATCCCGTTAGTATCTTCCCGAGGATGTTCTTCATCCTAAGCTGCTCACGCTCCAAGCTCTTTTTCCTGCCCTGTAAACGCTTTATTTCTTCTGCGAGAGCGTCCGCTTCGGTTTTTTTGGTCTTTATGATGTAAAGCCATCCGTCAACTTTTTCTTGAAGCTCACCCTCTACGAGTTCCCAATTGTCGAGTAAGAAGTCGTCATCCTCTTCTCCGTTTTCGATCATATCCAGTATGTAATGGTACATATTGGATATTTCAAAAATGTTATCCATTAATCCTTTCCTCCCATTGCCAAACCAATTACTATTAAAGTTAAGAAGCCTACGATAAAGCCCGCTATAAAAAGTAACATATAATCACCTCATTTCAAACACCCCTTGCTTTATCTGTTGGTAAAGGTTATAGCGGTTTGCGAACTTCCTGCGCTCTACCGCTTCTCTCGCTTCCTTTCTTTCTCGCTCTTTCGCAATATAGACGATACCATCTACCATAGTTTTAATATTGTACCCGATAGCTAAGCCTGCTATCAGTAATGCAAATTCCGTCATAATGATCTCCTTTCAATTGCCCCAATATCTGTCTGACAGACCTAAGATATAATCCGCAGAGCAGTTGTATCTTTTACATACCTCAATTAGGGCATCAATTACCTTTGTATAGCGATACTTTATCAATAACTCTGCATCCGCATCATAGTTATCGCTATAATTGCATTGAAGCACACCGTTTTCTATCAGTACCGCATTTACTCTTTTTTTTATATCCATATCTTACCCTCACCCACTCAATAAACATCGGACGGTCAATTTCGTACCATCCCTTATTGTTTTTCCTTGCCCATTTGGGACGTTCCGCTTTAATGCGAAGTCTTAAAGACTTTTCGCTCTCTCCCGAAATAGCGGACGCTACCGAAATGGGGATGATGTCAATCCACATTTTGGTTTTCTCCTTGCCTTGCACACAGTAATTTTTTTTGCGTTTACGCAAAATTCAAGCGAAAAAAATTTTGCTCGGATTTTTAATTTTCAGATTTTCTACAATAATGTCAATTTCCCTACGATAAAAATCGCTTTCTCCGTGCATTTTACGATATAGCGTAGACAAGTCAATATCAAGCATTACCGCTATATCAGATAATGTATAGCCGGATTCTTCTATCGCCTTTTTAAATTTTATCTCATCGAACAATTAATCACCTCCTCATATTTTGCGTTTATGCAAATATAATAGCACATCAAATTTTCTTTGTCAATATATTTTTTGCATTTTTGCAAATTATTTCTTGCAAATATGCGAAATTAATGCTATTATATTAGATGAAAGGTGGTGATATAATGAATATGAATGAAAAAATAAAAGAGTTGCGCCAAGATTTGAATATGACTCTACAAGAACTCGCCGATAAAATAGGCGTAAATGTTTCTACGGTACAACGTTGGGAGAAAAATGACATTAAAAATATGCGTAGAGATAAAATAAAATCTCTTGCAGATGCTCTTAATACTACTCCCGATTATCTTATGGGATGGACTGACATAAAAAATAAAATCAATGCAATTCACCCACTCCCCCCTTTTATAACTAAGGAATATCCGTTAATCGGTAAAGTTGCTTGTGGTGAACCGATAGAGGCTATAGAATTAAATGAAACAATATCCCTCGATCTGAACATTGATTGTGATTGCGTATTAATCGCTCGTGGTGATTCGATGATAGAGGCAGATATATATGATGGGGATCTTGTATTGATAAAGCAACAAGAACACCTCAATAACGGTGAAATCGGCTGTATTGTTGTGGATGATTCCGTGACGCTGAAAAAGTTTTATGATTATGGAAATATGGTTGTGCTTAGACCTTGCAATAAAGATTATAAGGAATTGGTATACGATAAAGATAGTCATTTGGAATATTTCAATATTTACGGACGCTGCGTTGGAGTAGTCCATAAGCTATAAGACTTTTACGGTATAAAGAGGTGATACAATGAGCATTTTAGCGGATAATATAAAGAAACGACGACGTGAATTAAAGCTCACCCAAGAAGAGCTTGCAACTGCTTTAGGATACACAAACAGAACGACAATATCTAAAATCGAAAGCGGAAAAATAGATATAACCCTACAAAAGTTAAGGGATATAGCAAGAGTACTGGGCGTGACTGCGGGAGAATTAGCAGGACCGGAAGGCACTCTTCCTGATACCGATGATTTGATTCTCATTGACAATGAACAGAAGATCCCCATTATTGGCAATGTTGTATGTGGTGAACCCGTATACGAAGAGGAATATTTTGAAGGATATGTTTCTACAGACATTAATGCCGACTTTGCACTTATAGCTCACGGCGACAGTATGATAAATGCCGATATTAAAGACGGTGACATTGTATTTATAAAGCGACAGCCTATTGTGGATAACGGACAAATAGCCGTAGTAGCTATTGATAATGAAATTACTATGAAACGGTTTTATCGTTATGAAAAACAGATTGTTCTAAGACCCGAAAATCCCAATTATAGTGAAATTGTATGTACACCTCATAATGAAGTATATGTTTACGGTAAAGTTGTAGGAATACAGCGTAAAGTCCGTTAAAATATATGATCCCCCTTGCCTTGCACACAAAAAGAAGGGAGATAAAACAAATGAGAAGAGCAAATAACTATGGATGTATCACAAAGTTAAGTGGTAAAAGACGGAGACCTTATATCGTTACGAAATATGATAAAAAGGCAAGTTTAAAACCTAACAAAGACGGTACATACTCCGAAAAAAGAAAAATTCTCGGCTACTTTGCTACATTGAAAGAGGCTGAGATGTTTTTAGCTAATTACAATACAAAGGATGCACTTCCCGATGATACGGAGGCTTTCTACAACATTACATTCAAAGAAGTGTATGATATATGGGCAGAAAGACATCTACACAAGTTAAGGGAAAATACACAAAAATGGTATAATAAAACAATAAAAAAGCTCACTCCATTACATAAAATGAAAGTGAGGGAACTACGATTATATCATTTACAATCATTTATAGATAGCCTCGGGATGGTGGATAAAGGAACCTTTAATCAACTTAAAATCGTAATGAATGCGGTGTTTGAGTGGGCTTTAAAGAACGATATAATCACAAAGAACTATGTGCAATACCTTGAAGCTGATACGAAGGAAGTTGTAAGTCACAAGCCATTAACTCATAAGGAATATGAAAAGCTTTGGAGATCTTCCGAGGATATTGCAAAGCTCATATTAATTTATTGCCATACAGGGGTAAGACCCTCCGAGTTTATTGAACTAAAAAAGGAAAATGTTTACGACAACTATTTTAAAATTGTAAATTCCAAAACAAAATCCGGCATAAGAACCGTTCCCATTGCAGATAAAATAAAACCATTCTTTAATGACTTTATCGGCAAATACGATTATCAGACTTACTTATCGGAATTTAAAGAGATACTGCCGAATCACACTCCACATGATACAAGAGCGACTTTTGTTTCATTTGCTGCCGAAAAAGGCAACGATAAGGTTCTCATCCAGAAGATCGTAGGACACAAAGCAGGAGATGTAACGACAGATGTATATACAACAATCTCATTAGAACCGTTACTAAAAGTAGTAAATTCTATATGATTTTTGTTACAGTTTTGTTATAGGTTCAAAAAAATCGCCTTTCAGAAACCGCATAAAACCGTGGTTTCTGAAAGGCAAAAGGTGATTTTTATTATAACCATTGATTTTTAAAATTCCCAAACCCCTTTATTTATGCGGTTTTGAGTGAAATTTTGTTATAGGTTTGTTATAGGTTTGCAAGGCAAGAGGGGGAAAACAGCACTGCCAATTACAGCAGTGCTTATCTTTTTAATACTCGGGTACCTCAACCCCAATATCATTCAAACTATTATTATGTATAAAATGCCTTTCCACAAAGGTCTTATGTTTCTTATGAT
>DFHZ01000022.1 GCA_002371985.1 Ruminococcaceae bacterium UBA3710
AGGCGGTTAAACTGCAATTCCAGAAGAGAATAAGAGCAATTTATATGTCAAATTCGGCAAGTACGGTCAAAGTTTTACTTGGTGCCGAAAACTTTTCCGAGTTTCTTCAACTTTCGCAGTTGACCTCTTCTGTTTCGGCACGGGATAAGGCAATGATGGAAGAACTTGCTGAAGCAATTAAAACTTTGAATGAGAAAAATGAAGAAAATCAAAAACTACTAAACGATCAGGTTGCCGTTCGTTCAACAATACTTGCTAAACAAGCAGAACTAAAAAGTGATGAAAACGAAGCGGCTTCGATATATAACGGTATTGCATCCGAACAAAAGCAGAGCGAGAGTGAAAAGGCTGCTATTGAGAGCAATATCCGTGCTATGCAAAAAAAATTGGAAGACGATATCAGGGCAAGAAGTTATGCAAGTTTCATAAATCCTAATACCGGGTTTATGTGGCCTGTAGACGGTTTCAGAGGTATTTCTGCCGGTTTCCAAAGCAACGATTCCGTTCACAAAGGTCATCATAACGGTATTGATATTGCGGGTGGCGGAATTGCCGGTCAGCCTATAAGAGCCATTGCAGACGGTTATGTAACCCTTGTCAGCAATAGTTGCACTCATAATTACAAAAAGAGCGGTAACTGTTGCGGTAACGGTTACGGCAATTATTGCGTTGTAAACCACGGTAACATAAGCGGAGCAAATTATGTTGCATATTATGCTCATGCCGAAAGAATAATAGTAGGCAACGGTGCCCATGTAACACGGGGACAAATTTTAGGATATGTCGGAACAACAGGTTGGTCAACAGGGTATCACCTGCATTTGGGAATTATGAGAAATAATGTTTGGGTAAACCCGTATCCGTTGTTCTTTTAATTATGAGTGTTAGACTTTTTCGTATAGTTTCGGTAATACTGCTTTTGGCACTTATGATAACTGTGTTTTGTTTCTCGGCACAGACGGCGGATGATTCCTCGAGTTTAAGCGACGGAATTACAATCAAGATTATTTCCGTTATTTTTTCTGATTTTGGCAGTTTTTCAAAGGCAGAGCAGGAAGAGATAATTAACACTGCAACATTTTCTGTCAGAAAACTTGCTCATTTTTCTCTTTATTTTGCTATGGGAATTTTGTCATTCCTGTCGGTTGTTTCTTATAAGAAAATAAGGCTTTCTTTAAGGTTCTTATTTTCTTATTTGATTTCTGTACTGTATGCCGTAAGCGACGAAATACATCAGTTGTTTGTACCGGGCAGAAGTTGCGAACTTCGGGATGTTTTTATTGACAGCCTCGGTGTGCTGACGGCATTGATAATACTGTTTATAATTTATGTTTCTTCTAAGAAAATAAAATCCTTAATTGATTAGAGGCTAAAAATATGGGAACAAATAATGAAACAAAATCTGCTTGGCAAAAGGGGATAATAGCCTTTTTTGTTCTTGCGGCATCAATTCTGTTTTTCTTTTTTGTTTATAGATTTGATGTTGTGTGGGGTGCCGTTTCCAAGGTTATAAAGGTGCTTCAGCCTGTTATTTTCGGGCTTATAATTTCATATTTGCTTAATCCTTTGGTTGATTTTTTCAATAAAAAGGCTTTTCCGAAAATATTCCGTAAAAAAAAGGGCGAATTTGAGTTGGGTGCAGGGCATAATATGCTTTCTGTCTGCCTTTCTCTTCTTATTTTCATAATTATAATTGTGGGAATAATTGTTCTTATCATTCCGCAACTTATCAATAGTTTTTCAAATGTTATAGATACTATCCCGGGTCAAATTGACAGGCTTATTAAATGGGGAGATAAAATCTTAAAAGAGAATAAGACCGTTGAAACGGCTTTTGAGCAGATACTTAATTACGAGAAAAAGTGGCTTAAAAATGATTTTGCAGGTTATATAAATGCAGGTGCTGAATACTTTGCATCGGGTGTAATGGGAGTTTTAAATTTCCTCAAAAACTTTGCAATCGGCTTTATGATAGCCATTTATGTTTTATATAATAAAACTAAATTCGGCAACAAATCAAGAAAACTTATGTTTGCCTTATTCAAAGAATCAACGGTAAGGAAAATTCTTTCCGGACTTGCTAAGAGTAATTCGGTATTCAGCGGTTTTATATACGGTAAATTACTTGATTCGCTTATTATAGGTGTTTTATGTTTCATAGGAATAACACTTATGAATATTCCTTATACAATGCTTGTAGCGGTAACTATCGGGGTTACGAATATAATTCCCGTATTCGGTCCTTATATAGGTGCCGTTCCTTGTGCGGCTCTTATTCTTATAACCGACCCGCTTAAAGGTCTTTACTTTATTATATTTATAATACTGCTTCAGGTACTTGACGGAAATGTAATAGGCCCTAAGATTTTAGGCGATAAAACGGGTCTTGAAACATTCTGGGTTATTTTTGCCATTATTTTGGGCGGCGGACTTTTCGGTATTGTCGGTCTTATAGTGGGCGTTCCGCTCTTTGCGATTATTTATTACTTCATTTCCGTAGCGATAAACGACAAACTTAAAAGTAAAGAATTGCCGATAGAGGCAATTTACTATTCGTATGAATGCATTGATTATTCCGACGAAAAAGAGGATACTGAAGATGCGTAAAAAAAAGATTTTAGAGCAGAATATGTTGCTTTTTAAGCAACTCGGCGATGCTAAAGCACAAATAGAACTTTTAAAAGCCGAACTTAAAAAGAATACTGAAATTCTCGAAAAAATAAAAAGTGAGGCAGTGCAAAAGGAAAAGGAGAAAAATTCTTCGGAGCCTTTAAAGCAACTTGAAAAAAAGATACAAAGGAATGCTTTTTCATTAGACCCTCATTTGCAGTTTGCTTCCGAGACGATAGGCAAAATTGTAATCGAGTCGGCGAGATACTGCAATATGCTTACAGCAGACGGAGAAACAAAGTATAAGGAACTCGTAAATCTTATTTTAGGCAGGACAGAGGTTGCTAAATCTGAAATATTAGCCATTACAAAAAAGGAAATTTCCGAAGAGCAAAAGCAAGCGGAAATCACGGCAGTAAAGGATAATACGGTAGAATATTTCGGACTTGTTATGGCACAAAAAAATTGAAAATTAAACTCCCAAAGTATTCAATACTTTGGGAGTTTTTATATACTTATATTTGAATTTTATATTACTTGCAATATCCGAGTGATTCGATATAATCCGCAACCTTTTCGGTAAACGAGTCGCAGGTTTTTTGACTGCTGCTTTCAACCATAATACGAATAATAGGCTCAGTTCCGCTTTCCCTTAAAAGAATGCGACCGTCATTTCCGAGTTTTTCGCCGATTTCTTTAACCATTTTTTGGACATTTTCGTCTGAAGCAACCGCCGATTTATCTGTAACAGTTACATTTTTAATCGACTGAGGATACATTTTAACAGGCTCGGCAAGTTTTGCAAGGGTAGTCTTTTTATCAATCATTTCTTCAAGTATCATAATCGCACTTAAAATTCCGTCGCCGGTTGTAGCATACTTTCTTACAATGATATGACCTGACTGCTCTCCGCCCAAATAATAGTTATTCTCCATCATAGCCTCGTGGACATAGCGGTCGCCGACGGTTGTCTGAATATATCCGATACCTGTATCGTCAAGAGCCTTGTATAAGCCCATATTTGACATAATTGTGGTAACGACCTTATTTCCGGGAAGTAAACCTTTATCACGAAGCCTTCTTCCGATTATATAAATTATATGGTCGCCGTTAATTACACTTCCGTTTTCGTCAACGGCAATAAGTCTGTCTGCATCGCCGTCAAAAGCAAAGCCGACATCCATATGGTTTTCTTTGACAAATCTTCTTAAATTGTTTATATGGGTTGAACCTGCCTGTTCGTTGATATTAAGACCGTCCGGCGAGTCATTGATAACGCTTACATCAGCACCTAATGCACTGAATACCGAACGGGCAATCATCCAGGACGCACCGTTTGCACAGTCAAGGGCAACCCTCAAATTTCTGTAAGAATTTGCCGCAATAGATATTAAATATCCGACATAGCGGTTTCTTCCGGCAACATAGTCTATTACCATACCGATTTTATTGCGGTGTGCAAGAGGTAAATCATCGCCCTGAATATCAAAATCACTCATATCGCCGTCAATATACTTTTCAATAAGCGAAAGAGTGTAATCGTCCATTTTTTCACCGACACGGTTTATAAGTTTAATTCCGTTGTCGTAATACGGGTTGTGTGATGCGGAAATCATAATACCGCAGTCAA
>DFHZ01000128.1 GCA_002371985.1 Ruminococcaceae bacterium UBA3710
ACATTTTCATCTGTCCATAAGGACGGATTCCACGAAGTGAGTTGACACGATGGTAGCCCGAGTTCTTTTACCGAGTTGAATTTCTCTTCAAAGTTTATTTGCTCATTGAATATGATCATTGTGCCTAATTTCATAAGTTTACCCTCATTTTTCGTTTATTACCCGGATTCTTTCAAATCAGAATATGACAGTTAATATCAGTTGCACTCTGCGGTAAGCGGACCTGCAAGTTCTTTTAAATAGAACAGTTTGCCTGGCAATGTTGGTATAAATGTTGAAGTGATATGCATATCAGGTCCATAATGAAGTGTTGTAAGGAAACTCATACCCTGCCAACCCATACCTCTGCCGAGTGCACCGTCAGCGCCGCCGATTGCATAGTCAGCCTGTAAAAACAGAGCAGGACCGATAGTGTTTGCACGGCAAGGAACAAGTGTAGTTCTCGACTTGAAACTTGTAATAGCATTTTGCTCGATAGTTAGCGGATGAAGTTTTGCACCAAGTCTATACGGTGCATTCTTCCACTCTTCAACATTTTTATAGTCGGTAGCAAAGTGAGGCTCCCAGAATGCAATATGGCACATTCTGCCGATACCGTAAACGAGAACGAGTTTTGCACCCTCCGATTTGAGTTTTGCTATCTTTTCGGGATATGTAGGAAGATTGGTTTTAGTAGCAAAATTGCGTTGATTTTCGGGAATTGTATATTTAAGTTTTCCAAAAAAAGCCTCTTTCATACTGTATTCAAACGAAGCAGGATTATCGTTTGATAAGGTATTACCGTCGCCATCTGCCCATTCGTCCATATTGAATGTTGTAACATGGTCGCAGTTTACATTCCACTCATTGAGAAAATATGCTGCCCATTTATACATACCCATTGGACCTACCGGGAGAATTATGGCAAGTTTTTGGTTGTTTTCTCTCGTCTGTTTGATTTGCAATGCAATCTCATGACCCATAAATGTATCAAAATCGTTTATATTTTCACACTCTACGGGGTTAAAGTCTTTATTCCAAAACTTCTCTCTGCTTACTCCTTTTTCACAACATTCGTCTATTCTTTGCATATCCCAACCTTCCGGATAGAAGTCTTCAAGCAAAGAACCTTTAACTGTACTGATAAAATCCATTTTTTATTACCTCTTTATTTTCACGGCAGTAACCGTTTTGTTGTTCCTTTAAGATATGTTTTGCAAATTCTGAAGCCCTCGGCATATTCTGCACCGCACTGATAACCTCTGTATTTTGAGCAGGTTTTTACCATATCGGCAAAATCTATCCCATCATGCTCTCGCATCCAAACAAGTTGGCTCTCATGACATTCAAGCATTTGCATTTTAAGGTCTATTTCATCTGTTATATCAACAAACTCGTCCGGCACGAAGTTTACACCGGCAAGAGTATCCATATAATAAATCGGGACAAGTTTTGCAGGCGGTCCCTCTAAATTGCTGAATTTATGCGGATAATCGGTATAGTTAGGAAGAGTAGCCGCAAAGGAAGCGTCGAACACAAGGCGAGAAACTGCCGTATGATCGGGCATATAGTCATCGGGGTTATGGGTGATAATAACATCCGGTTGAGCGTATCGGATAACATCAATTATCCTTTCCCTTGCCTCTTTATTGTTATCATAAATATTAAGGTCACCAAAATCGGCACAAATAACCTCAATGCCCGCAAGGCTTCCTGCTTTTTTTGCTTCCGCTTTGCGAATTTCAGCCAATTCATCAGGCGGAATTATAACATGCCCTAAATTGCCGTTTGATACATGGCAAACTATAACCTTGTCGCCCCGTTTAACGCACTTTGCCAATGTTCCGGCACAGGCAATCTCAACATCATCGGGATGACAACCTATTGCAAGTATGTTCATATTCTTCTCTCCTTTTTCTCCGCAGTGGTTGAATGAAATCTGCAAAACTCTTTTGAGTTTACTGAAATTTCTTTTGTTATGGTTTCATTCGGTTTTAGTTCGTATCTTTCGCCGAAAATAACAATCGGTACACATTCCGCTTTGCCAAAACCTGCGGATACTTCTAATTTTTCATTATCAAGCCGAACATTTATAGGGCAACCGTGCCAACAAACATTAAACGACAGGCTCTTCCACCAAGGTATCATTTCAGGGTCAATTTCAACCCTGTCCTCAAAAATTTTAAGCCCGGCTATGCCTCTGACTACCGACATCCATGCTCCTGCGGCACAGGCGGCATGTATTCCGGGAGTTACATCGCCGTGAAGTTCTTCAAGGTCCATAAGTGCCGTTTTCATAAAGTAGTCATAAGCACTTTCCGGCTCACCGTTATCAGACGCACATATTGAATGTACCGAATAGGATAGCGACGATAATGCTTCGCACCTTGCACGGTAATAATCCCAGTTTCGGCGATAAACCCTATCAGAAAACTTGAAGTTTTGATAAGCAAACATTACAAGAACATCAGGTTGTTTTATCACCTGACTTAAATGATAAAGCCCGGTGCTTATCTGATATGCACTTAACGACTCTCCTGTGCCTTCGGTTTTCGGAAGATCTCTGCTTAAATTAAGATAGCCGTCAAACTGCGGTATAAGTCCGCTTATCTTCTCTATCGGAAGATAAATATTATCTGCTAAATCTTTAAATTTTTCTATTTCGGTATCGGTAATACAAATTTTGTTTTTAAGATTTTCTAATTTTTTGCCGTACTTCTTTTCAAAATCGAGCGTTCTTTTAAGGATATAAGCAACGCAATAATTCGTATAGGCATTATTATCAACATAAGGGTGCTGTTCATCGGTGCCGGTAACCTGTAAAATCACATATCCCCGCTCGTCCTTTTGCACTCGTGAAACCCAATAACGACAAATCTCGAAAAGCATTTCCATACCGTAATTTATCATAAACTCATCGTCGCCGGTACAGTTATAATAATTATTTACAGACCATGCAACATCCGAAACGATGTGAATCTGCATTTTAGGGTGGCGCGCGACGGGCCATACAAGTTCTTTGCCCGAAATTCCGGAATTAAACGGATATCTCGCCCCGTTATATCCCTCATCTTTAGCATTTTGCCTTGCCGCATCGAGTAATCTGTAACGGTATAAAAGCAGATTTTTACCGTTTTCCGGCATAGTTTCAAAAAATACGGGAGACTGATAAACTTCGCAGTCCCACCATACCGTGCCGCAATACCCGGGACCTGTCAGTCCTTTAGGTGCGAGAGAATGAACAGAATCGTTTCTGCATATCGTTCCGAGTGTAACGAAATTGCTGAATCTGAGAGCAGTATCTGCTTTTTCGTCGCCCTCAATATTGACATCTATTTTATCAAAACACTTACGAAATGCTTTTTTGTGTTTTTCATAAAATTCTTTATATCTGTTATCGCCCTCAAGAGCATTATTAACTTCTTTTTCGATATCGTTAAATCCGTCTCTTTCGGTTGCAAAACAAATCTGTTTTTCAAAAACAAAAGGTTTGCCTTTTTCGGCATTTATTTCGGTCGTACCCGCAAATACACCGTCATTGCTGTAGGGGGTCCATTTACAATCAAGTTCTTTTCCGTCAACAAAAATATTGCTTTTT
>DFHZ01000042.1 GCA_002371985.1 Ruminococcaceae bacterium UBA3710
CTATCGCGTGGTTTTCGTTATACAACAAAAAGGCAGGTATGAAACCTGCCCTTTAAACTCTTTATCAGCCTATTATATATATTTCAACATTTCGTCTTCCGAACATAGTACAGGCACTTCGGGTCGCAAAAAACAAATCCACATTGTTAGGTCTTGACCTTACAAATCCGCCTGTATCTGCGGCAACCGCATATCCGTAAACATATTTTCCGTCGGTCGATTTAATATACATCTTTGTTCCGTAAGGGATGACCTTTGGGTTTACTGCGATATACCCCGGTTGCGGATTAACTCCGGTTGCACATCTATGACCTGTATAGGTATATCCCGTCGCCTGAACCGTAAGTTTTTTTGAATAGTTTACCGGATTTCCGTTTGCGTCAAGTTCTATTGGTGAACTTGGAGTCAAAGTAGAAATCGAACTTACCTGCTCACTCGTCTTTACCGCCGCTGCTTTCGGAACAGCAGTACCTATAATCTGCTTTCCGTTTACTGCGTCGGACAAAACAACAACATTATCAACAACGGTTTCAACCGCCGTTCCGTTTACGGTTTTGGAAGTATAATAAACCTGCTTTTCGCCGTCTGTCCCTTGTATTACCGTATTTTCTCCTTTGACTTTTTCGGATGAATAAACAGTATCAAGTGAACAAGGTATAGCCTCGGTATAACTTCCAGACACAAACTCAACATCATCATAGTTAATGATTGTTTCTTCGTCAATAACAGTATCCGCAGTAGGTTCAATCAAATCATAATCGTCAACATTAAAACCGGCTATTTTTAAAATATTTGCAACTGTTCTCGCAGTTGTCTTTACCTTAACGGTCTTATCGCCGGAAATAATATACACCGGAAAAGAATAACCGATTTTTATATTTATCAAACCGTTTTTACTGCTGGTGCTTAAAATTTCATAATCAGACGAATCAATATTTGCGTATTTAATGGCATTGTCTATATCATTGCTCATCAAACGAACAATTTTTGTTGTATTGCCGTCAAATATCTTAAATGTATTTATGCTTTTTCCGGTTAAATAAACAGAAAAAACTCCGGCAACTATCAAAACAAATGCCAAAAATATTCTGCTGTACTTTGAAACAATGTAGGATTTATTGCGGAATAGATTGTTTGCAATATCCTTGATTTTCAGAACCATTAAATATCTCCTTTTTATTAACGACACAGATCGGCTATAAGCCAAATCCACATCATTTTTTAAGGCGTAACTGCAATTATATGCATTATTTGTAAAATGTCAAATCTGTTTTAAAGACTGTTTTTGTGCAATTTGACGAAATTGTTACAAGAAACAAAAATATTACAAAGTTGTAACATTTACAAATTCTAACTCATTTGACATTTTTTGTCAAAAAAATTGGGCAATCATACAAAATTGGAAATTGTGTTTTTAAGCCGTTTTTCAATGTTTTTTATGCCCTTTTTTCCTATTTTTTGCAAAAAATTACATATTATTCAAAAAATGCTTTACAAATAAAAAAAGATGTGATACAATACCTTTGATAAAAAATTCCTTTAAGTTCGGTACAGAGATGCCGGCAAGGTTATATATATTATATATGTGTTTTCTTTACGCATTATTTGTATAATTCTGCCGTGCATTCTTGCACGGCATTTTTTATTGGAGGAAAATATATGTCTGCTTACAAGGCAACCCTTATGGATGATATGGCTATTTCGAGAGCCTTAAAGCGAATAGCCCATGAAATCCTTGAAAAAAATGACGGTGCCGCTGATATTTGTTTAGTAGGTATAAAACGGCGTGGTGCTCCGATAGCGAAAAAGATAGCCGAAAACATTAAGGCAATAGAAAATATAGATGTTAAATGCGGTGTTTTGGATATAACATTTTACAGGGATGATTTGTCGCATATTTCGGATGACCCCGTTGCAAAATCCGTTTCTTTACCGTTTGATGTTACGGGAAAGACTATCGTACTTGTAGACGATGTTTTATATACCGGAAGAACGGCAAGAGCGGCATTGGACGCAATTATGTCGGTCGGTCGCCCTTCTGCTATACAACTTGCGGTTTTAATAGACAGAGGGCATAGAGAACTGCCTATAAGAGGCGATTTTGTAGGCAAAAATGTTCCAACCTCAAAAAACGAACGCATCTCGGTTAAAATTCCGCCTATTGACGATATTACGGCGGTTGAACTTTACGAGTAGTTATATATTATATGTATATAAGCAGAAATGCTTAATATAAATATTAATTTGCACCCGTGTGTGCAGAATATGGAGGAAAAATTATGAATCTTGTCTATGGCGTAAAAGACAAACCGAAATTCGGTCAAATGATCGTTTTCGCATTCCAGCAGTTGCTTGCAATTCTTGCAGCAACAATCGCAGTACCGTCTATTGTAGGTAACGGTATGTCCCAATCCGCAGCACTCTTCGGTGCCGGTATCGGAACAATTGTATATCTTCTCTTTACTAAATTCAGAAGCCCTGTGTTCCTCGGCTCATCATTCGCTTTCTTAGGCTCAATGTTTGCAGCATTCGGCGGAGCAGCAAGTGCAGCAGCAGGATATGCCGGTATCATTTTAGGTGCCATTTTTGCAGGTCTTGTTTATGTTATTATCGCTCTTATCGTTAAAGTTGCAGGTGTTAATTGGATAAGCAAACTTATGCCGGCAGTAGTTATCGGACCAACAGTTTCTATAATCGGTCTTTCCCTTGCAGGTAATGCAATAGGCGACCTTCAGGTTGGCAAAGTTTTAGATGCCAAGGGCAACTCGGTAGCAAGTGTTTATGTTTGCATTCTCTGCGGTCTTGTTACTCTATTTACCGTTGTTATTTTCTCGGTATTCGGCAAAAAAATGACAAGACTTATCCCGTTCATTATCGGTATTTTGGCAGGTTATGTAGTTGCCGCTATATTCACCGTAATAGGTATCAATACCGGAAACGATGCTCTTAAAGTTATTGATTTTTCAGTATTCAGCAATATGAAAATTTTCGCTATCCCCGACTTCACATTTATAAATGCTTTCAAAGGTCTTAAAGAAGTAAACGGACAGTACATAGCAACCGTTGCAGTAGCATATATTCCTGTTGCATTCGTTGTATTTGCAGAGCACATTGCCGACCACAAAAACTTATCAAGTGTAATCGGACAGGACCTTCTTGAAGAGCCCGGTCTTCACAGAACCCTCTTAGGCGACGGTGTTGGCTCAATGTTCGGTGCATTCTTCGGCGGTTGTCCTAACACAACTTACGGCGAATCGGTTGGTTGTGTTGCTATTACAGGAAATGCTTCGGTTGTAACAATTCTCGCAACCGCTATTATGGCTATCGTAATCTCATTCTTCGGACCGTTTGTAACATTCCTCGCTACAATTCCTAATTGCGTAATGGGCGGTGTTTGCATTACACTTTACGGTTTCATTGCAGTATCCGGTCTTAAAATGATTCAGGATGTTGATTTAGGTCAAAACAAGAACCTCTTTGTTGTAGCAGTTATTCTTATCTGCGGTATAGGCGGTCTTTCAATATCATTCGGAAAAGTAACCCTTACCTCTATCGCATGTGCTCTTATCCTCGGAATAATCACAAACCTTATCCTTTCAAAGAAAGCCGACTAAGAGTAAATAAAGCAAAGATTACCCGCTCTGTCAGTTGACAGAGCGGGTGTTTTTTATGCCTTTTTAAGTTTTTCAACAAAGTTTTCAAGATTGATTCTTTCAGTATCAAGCATATACGCATAGGCTTTTTTCTTAATAAGCGGAGAACCTAATTTAACCAGTGACAGAGGTTTATCATACGGCAAACGGTAATCAGTTAAATATTGACAAATATAATATGATTCCGTTATATACGGAGAATAATTGAAACCGCATTTTCTCATATGTGCTGTAAGTGCAACTTCACCGTTTTTAACAGCATCGATAAACTCGTCGCTATACTTCATTTTCTCAAAGAATTCTTTAATTTCGCCGCTTTCAATAACCTTTTTTTCAAAAACAACAAAAAATGATTGTATATGCTCGGAAATTTTACTTGCTTTCAGATAATTTTTTTCCTTTATTTCCGGAAACAGTGTAATTCCCCAAAAATCATTGTTTCGATCTTCCATCTCGGCAAAAACATTCTTCATATCATAAATCGGTGCAAATGTGCTGTTATTGATTAACGCAACCTGATCATATTTTTTAATGTTTTCATATCCGAAAGTCTTTATTCCCTCTTTCCATGCGGCAAAATCAAACCCTTTGTTTTCACGGAAAATCTGAGTTGAAGTATACTTTTTAACCTCGTCTAAATCGCTTTCGCCTATTGGAGAGTTTGAAATAAAAATAATATTATCAAATATGGTATTGTAAGCCTTTAAAGATTCAATGTCGTCGCTACTGATTATATTGTCCTTATTGTAATGAACATAAAAAGCAATTCGTTTCTTTTGGCTTAATTCCACAGGCACCGTAACATTATTGAATACTTTTTTATAACTAAAACCATATTCAGATGCCAGATATACCCAAACACGCTCAATACAATGTGCAACAGTTGAATTAACCTGCTTATTCTCTTTTGGGAAATCTTCAGGTTTCAGTCCTAATTTAAACATTGCACGGATTGCATCTGTCTTGGCCCAAAACATATTTCCAACAGGGAACTGTGGGTCTTGAGGTAATGCCACCGAAACACCCAATCTATCAAGAAGTGCTATGCACTTTTCGAGATTTCCTCCCCATTGTGCCTGATACTCAAGCGGAGAAAAAGTTTCGGGAAATACCATACCGAGATTTTCATCCTTTTCAAACATATCAAATATATTAGAAAGATATCCTGCGTTTCCAAACAAATGTTTAAAAATATATCTCCGCCAATCGTTGCCGTGATCTCCGGTAACGGTGCGTTTTGAATGGATATGGCAAATATAATCATAATCGTCAATTCTATCTGCCATTTGGAAAATAAACGGAGCAACATCTCTTCCACGGTTGCCGAATATTTCTACCGTAAAGTTATTGCATTTACACTTGCTCTTCAACCTGTTTCGTATTACTTCGGCTTTTTCCTCTGTATCAGTAGAAAAATAGCAGTCAAAATTGTACGGTATTTTATTCAGGTTTTCAATAGTTTCGTCAAGAGTTTCGGTATAGAACATATGGACTTGCACCGCTATTTTTTTATCAAAGGTTTTGCTCGGTTCAACGGGTGTATTTATAACCTCGATATCGTCAACAAACGGTTCTCCTACAAGAGCCTTTGATACTGTATTTATATTTGCATATCCATATTTTTTATCAGGTTCAAGATAAGTGCCTTCTGCCCATTCGTTCCACGCATTTATAAAGACAAAACGCTCTTCTTCGTCAAAATCCCGCCTTGCCTGTTGGCAAATCAATGAGACCCAACGATATAAACTCTTCAAAGAGTAATAATGATAGGTAAACCAATTGTTTTTTCTTCTTGCTGCATTATCCCATGCCATCATACAAGCATGGTGAACAGGTTTTTTGCCCAGCCTTTTATCCTTGCCGGTTTTATAATCATACTCTATTCCGTCAACAAGTTTTTGGTAATTAAATATACTTGCAGTTGCACCGTTGAGATTTATATTTCTCTCTGTGAAAGCATCTAACCAAGTATTATGCGGAGGAAATTCTATTTCTGCATCTATATAGTCTTCTATGCCTAAATTTTTAGCGGTATTGTTTGCAGTCCTGCATGTCCAGATAAGTATTTCTCCAATACCGATTTCCTTAGCCCTTTCTCTCCATTTGTTAAAACTTCTTTTGCAATCAGGTATTTGCCCCGGATTATATACAACAACCAAAGGTTTCCCGTTGATTTTTATATATCTGCTATCATCAATATAAGGCTTCATATCCGAAATAAACCGTTCGTCGTCTTCTTCGGAATAATCCTGTGCAATTAATACATCCCTGTTTTGTCCGTCCCAAGCCCTTGTCCAGTTTTCATTTGCCCAACAAAGACAAAACGGAATATCAATTTCAGGATGTTCAAGCAACATATCAACCGGTTTTTCCATAAGGCGTTTTCCGGAAAACCAATAATAATAAAAACAAAAACCGTATATACCGTGTTGTTTTGCAAGTTCTGCTTGTTTTTTCATAGTTTCGATATTACTTAAATCATAATATCCTATGTCCGAGTGAGGTATTCTCGGCTGATAATGTCCGGCAAATCTCGGTTTTGCAACCCTTGTATTGCACCATTCGGTAAAACCTTTGCCCCACCATTCGTCATTTTCCTTAAACGAATGATATTGTGGCAAATAGTAAGCCAACATTTTTACATCGGTTTTTTTATCGGAAAAATCTATATTGTTTTGATACTCGGCGTCGTAACTTATATACTCATTTTTATTTAAAAATAGGTTTGCATATTCTGCCGAATCATCGTTAAGTTTTGAAAGCCCTAAAAATGACCTTGTCCTGCTTTTTAAAAGAGCAAATCCACCCTCTCTATATGCTTTTATACATTTAAGGAAAAGCTTAATCGGCGGAAATTTTATAAGAATCCTTTTAAAAACACGCAAAGGACCGGTCAATAAATATAAATTTCTTTGATATCCGGCAATCTGCTCATATAAACCGTTTATTGTATCACTTTGTGCTGATAACTTATCGGTGATTTCCTCAATCACATTCTCTTCTGAATCGTTTTTTCTCTTAACCAAAACCATATATCCGGTTTTGATCTCTATTTCTACATTTGAAAAAACTGCTATTGCATAATCGTTAATATCATCTAAATTACAAAGAGAAAAATTATGATAGTCCCCTTTTTTTGAATGCACAAAATATAATTTGTTCTTAAACTCTCCG
The DNA here is from genome assembly GCA_002371985.1 of Ruminococcaceae bacterium UBA3710. Classification (GTDB taxonomy): domain Bacteria; phylum Bacillota; class Clostridia; order Oscillospirales; family Acutalibacteraceae; genus UBA737. Next base: position 6,828 of record DFHZ01000042.1, read on the forward strand.
GAAACTTTCTCTGTAAAGAGTTTAGCCTCATCTGATACTATCGGCATAATAACCGTATCGCATATTCTTGAAAATCCGTTAGTCGGAAGAAAACTTTCCACATCTTCTGACAACAATAGCGTATCATATTTAGAATTGATCTCATCTATATTGCCGATTCTTTTGTATGAAACATTTTTTGTGTTTTTAAGCGCCTTTCTGAAATCACATATTGAATCTCTCTCATAAGATATTACATTTACGGTTTTAGCCGCTTTTACAGAAAAGCCAATTCCATCGCAAAAATGATTTGTTGCAATCGCTAAATCTTTATCAAAGGTGATGTCGTTGGCTATACTGTATTTTATTCTTTGCGTAATTTTGTTCATTTGTTTCGCATTCCAAATTCCAATCTTTATTATTGATTATTGCTTAAAGACTTATAGGCATCGCAAACTTCATTAACAGGACCTATCATACGAGGTTTGCTTTTTTCGAGCCATAAAACCCGATTGCACATACTTTCAATTTGAGAAATCGAGTGTGAAACCAAAATAACAGTAGTTCCTCCTGCCATCATATCCCTTATTCTTTTTTCACATTTTTGTTGGAACAAAAAGTCACCTACCGATAAAATTTCGTCAACTATCATAATATCGGGTTTTACCATTGTCGCAATCGCAAATGCTATTCTTGCAACCATACCGGAAGAATAATTCTTAATCGGCATATCAAGAAAATCTCTGAGTTCCGCAAAATCGACTATTTCGTCAAATTTAGACTCTATAAAATCTCTTTCGTATCCTAAAACCGCACCGTTAAGAAAAATGTTTTCTCTGGCGGTCAATTCGCCGTCAAAACCGGCTCCGAGTTCAATAAGCGGAGCAATTTTTCCGTTAATAGTTACTTTTCCTGTAGTAGGAGTAAGAATGCCGGAAATAATTTTAAGCAAGGTGCTTTTCCCGCTTCCGTTTGTCCCGACTATGCCGAAAACCTCACCTTTTTTAACCTTAATTGAAACATCAGATACGGCAACAAAATCTTTATAAAAAAGTTGACCTTTAACCATCTTTAAAAAGTATTCTTTTAAACTGTCAATCTTTTCGGAACTCATATTAAAATGCATAGAAACATTTTCGAGAGTAACCGCATATTCATTATCTGGCATTTTTTTCTCCTTAAATATATAAAATAAAGTGTTTCTGTTTTCTGTTAAAGAAAACTATACCGATTATAAGTGCTGCTAACGCAATCCCCAAACAAATAATGTTTTCTTCAATCGTAGGACAGTTATGATAAAACATTACATTTCTGAAGTATTTTACATAATGAAACATGGGGTTAAAGTTTAACACAAACTGCATTTTGCTTGAGAGGGCATCAGCCGGATAAAAAATAGGGGTAACATATCCGAGCGCTAAAAGCAGTACACCATACAAATGCTGGACATCCCTTAAAAAGACCTCCGCCGTAGCCAAAATAAATCCAACACCCAAAGTAAAAATAAAGTAATAAAGCAAAAACAGCGGCAAAAACAAAAGAGAAACATTAAGTCCGACTCTGTAATACGCCAAAACAATTATTGCCGGAATAAATGTAATCAAAAAGTTATAAAAAGAAAAAATCGTTCTGCTTAAAGGGAAAATATATTTTGGCATATAAACTTTTTTGATAAGTTGTCCGTTTCCTATGATAGATAATAACGAAATTTGAGTGGCTTCCGAGAAAAAATTAAACATTATTTGTCCTAAAATTAAATATGCAGGGAATTTTTCTATATTAAACCTGAATACAAATGAAAAAACAGCCGAAACAACTACCATCATAAGGAACGGATTAACAAGGCTCCATGCCATTCCCAAATAACTCCGTCTGTACTTTACCTTAAACTCTTTACCTACTAATTGATTAAGCAAAAAACGATAGTCTGTAAAAATATCAATAATTTCTCCGAAGGTTGTTTTCTTGCCTTTCTTTTCGGCTATTCTCTGCCAAATACACAAGGCAAAAAAACATACGATAATTACCGCATACATACATAAAAACTTAACAGAAAAATTCAAATCCGTAGTAGGATAGTTATATCTACTTATAAAATAATAAATGGCAAACAACAATGTTATTCCGCCAAAACCATAAACCAAAATCTTATTATGCAGACTTTTCATCTTTTACCAATCAATTCCTTTCAAATTGCACTAAAATACTATTTTATTATATCTATTTTTTGAGAAAAGTCAATTTATTTAGCAAGATCTTGGATTTTAACACTAAATTCTGATAAATGCCGAAATTATTATATATATGGCGACTATAAAAACCGATATATTCAGTTCGCCGTTGATTATCAGTGTAATTCCGATAATACTCACCAAAAGTCCGACCGCCAGAGTGACAATTCTTACTATCCTTTCGGCTTTTAAAGGGTCTTTAAGTTTTTTTGATAAAATTATTTTAAGAATTGTTCCGCCGTCAAGACCTGAAACGGGGAGCATATTAAAAGTAAAGAAAGCCAAATTTATGAGAGCACAGTCAAGCGAGAATGCACTTTTTGTTATCAAAAAATTGACATAAAGCGAACAAAACATAATAAGGTTTACCATTGGTCCTGCAAGGCTTATAAGTAAATCGCCGTATTTTTTTGCAGACATACCCCTTGTTATGCTGATACTTGCCGGTACAAGTTTTATTGATTTCGGCTCACATTCGAATATCCACATAAATATAAGATGCCCTACTTCGTGTAACAGTACCGAAAAAAGGGTCGGAATAACAAGACCTGTCCTATCTGTGGCTATCATAAAGGCTATCACCGCCGAAAAAAGAAAAGATATATATATTTCCGTACCGAAAAATCTAAACCTCATATTTGCCTCCTTGCTCTATCACTTCGCTGATACTTGTATCGTCGAGAATGTTTTTTTCATACCATTTTTTTGTTTTTTCAAAAAAACTTTTATTTGTAAACTTAATTACAAGAACACTCGCAAGTATCAAAAAAACCGTTATAGACTCGATTATTATACATTTAATAAAAAAGGGGCGTACCTCAATTTCTTTTTCTTCCACTTAAATCAACCTTTCCTGTTGTAAAATCAATGTTTTTTTGTTATACTTAAATATATTTACGAAGGGTGTGAAAGTATGCCGTTTTTACCTATATCAAGAGAAGAAATGCTATCTTTCGGCTTTGATACCCCTGATTTTGTAATTGTTACCGGAGATGCGTATGTTGACCACCCGAGTTTCGGCACTGCTATTATTTCAAGGGTATTAGAATCAAAAGGATATAAGGTATGTATAATTTCGCAACCTGAAAACGATAATGATTATATGCGTTTCGGAAGACCTAAACTCGCTTTTTTGGTAAACAGCGGAAATATTGACTCAATGGTCGCCCATTATACCGCCGCTAAAAAGCGACGCAGTGATGACGCATATACGCCCGGAGGAAAAGCCGGAAAGAGACCCGACCGAGCGGTTATAGTCTACACAAAAGCATTACGAAGAATTTTCGGCGATGTTCCTGTCGCAATAGGCGGAATAGAGGCTTCTCTTCGCCGTTTTGCTCATTACGATTATTGGTCGGACTCGGTTAAGCCGTCAATTCTGCTTGATTCTACGGCAGATTTGCTTATGTACGGTATGGGCGAAAAGCACATAATAGAAATTGCCGACCGTTTAAACCGTGGTGAAGATATTAAAACTCTGCATGATGTTTTAGGGACATGCTATGCCGTAAATGTAAATGACTATGAATTTGGCAGTGCTAAAGAATGTCCCTCATTTGAAAATGTCAGGGAAAACAGCGAGAGCGGTAAAAGGCAATATGCCATTGCTTGCAGAATACAGCAAGAACAGCACGATGCCGTAAGAGGTAAAAAGGTTATTCAACGCCACGGCAATATGATAGTAGTTCAAAATCCCCCCTCGCCTGTCCTCTCGCAAGAAGAAATGGACGAGGTGTATTCGCTTCCGTTTATGAGAGATTTTCATCCGTCCTACAAGGCTTTAGGCGGAGTTCCGGGAATTGAAGAAGTAAAGTTTTCGGTTATACATAACAGAGGTTGTTTCGGTGATTGTAATTTTTGTGCTATTGCATATCACCAAGGGCGAGAAATAACCTCAAGAAGTCATAGTTCGGTTGTAGCAGAAGCAAAAAAGATTACCGAAATGCCTGATTTTAAAGGTTATATTCACGATATTGGCGGTCCTACGGCAAACTTCCGCTTCCCTTCCTGCGAGAAACAGAAAACACAGGGTCTATGCCCCGATAAAAAATGTCTTGCCCCGAATATATGCCCTGCTTTAAAGGTTGACCATAGCGACTATCTCGAACTTATGAGAAAAATCAGGGCTTTGCCAAAGGTCAAAAAGGTGTTTATCCGTTCGGGAATTAGATTTGATTATCTGTTGGCAGATGAAAACGAAGAGTTTTTTGACGAACTTATCGAGCACCATATTAGCGGACAGTTAAAGGTGGCTCCCGAGCATATTTCGGATAATGTTCTTAAAAGAATGGGAAAGCCGAGTTCAAAGGTTTACGAGAAATTCAAAAGAAAGTTCTATGAAAAAACCGAAAAGGCAGGAAAAAAGCAGTATTTGGTCCCCTATCTTATGTCTTCACACCCGGGCAGTACAATAAACGATGCCATAGAACTCTCGCTTTTTCTTAAAAAAGAGGGGTTGCACCCCGACCAGGTTCAGGACTTCTACCCTACTCCGGGTACCGTTTCAACCTGTATGTTCTATACGGGTCTTGACCCTTATACATTAGAGCATGTTTATGTTCCGAGAACACCCGAAGAAAAGGCAATGCAAAGGGCACTTTTGCAGTATTATCGCCCTGAAAACCGAAAAATTGTTTTATCCGCTCTAAAAAAAGCAGGTAGACTTGATTTGATAGGCAACGGCAAAAACTGCCTTGTTGCTCCTGACAGGCAGAACAAAAACTCTGCTAACAATCAGAATTTTAAAAAGAAGAAAAAAACAATAAGGAACATACATAAACCAAAACACAAGTAGGTGAATTTATGAAGGTTGCACTTGGAATGAGCGGGGGAGTAGACTCCTCGACCTCGGCATTGATACTTAAAAACAAGGGTTTCGATGTAAGCGGAGTTACCCTTAGACTTTTCGGCGAGAGCGACAAGGACGCCAAAGCCGTTTGCGACAGGCTTGGCATAAGCCATAGGGTTATTGATTTAACCGAACTGTTTAAAGACACAGTCATTGCCGATTTTATAAGCGAATATCAAAACGGTCGCACTCCAAACCCTTGCATTGTTTGCAACGAAAAAATTAAATTCGGTGCTATGCTTAACGATGTTTTGGCACAAGACGGCGAGTTGATTGCAACGGGGCATTATGCCGTAATCGAAAACCATAACGGTAGATTTTTAATCAAAAAACCTACCGATTTATCCAAAGACCAAACCTATGTTTTATACGGTCTTACGCAGTTTCAATTATCGCATACCCTTTTTCCGCTGGGTGATTTAACCAAGACGCAAGTAAGAGAGATAGCCGCCGAAAACGGTTTTATAAACGCAAACAAAAAGGATAGTCAGGATATATGTTTTGTGCCTGACGGTGATTATGTCGGCTTTATTGAAAGGCAACTCGGCATATCGGCAAAAAAGGGCGCCTTTACCGATATAAACGGAAATGTTTTAGGAGAGCATAGCGGACTTATCAACTATACGATAGGACAGCGAAAGGGTTTGGGTATTGCACTCGGACGCCCTGTCTTTGTTATAGAAAAAGACCCATTAAACAACACCGTTACATTAGGCGACGAGAAGTATCTCTTTAAGAAAAATGTTAATGTCAAAAATGTAAACTTTATTCCGTTCGACAAACTAAACGGCGATTTAAAGTGTTCGGCAAAACTTCGCTACCGCCATAACGAACAACCCTGCGTTTTGCACCCGATTTCAGAAACGGAAGTTATGATAGAATTTGAAAAACCGCAGAGGGCTCCTGCTATGGGTCAGTCAGCCGTATTTTATGACGGCGATTATGTAATAGGCGGAGGAATAATCAAACAATGATAGATTTTAACATTCAAAAAATAGTACCTGCTTGCAGTGAGTTCGGGCTCGACCTCGACAAAACCGCAACAGACAGACTGAATACATACGGAAACTTGCTTGTTTCATGGAACGAAAAAATAAACCTTACCGCAATAACCGAGCCGGAAGAGGTGCTTTACAAGCATTTTTTCGATTGCTTATTATTCTTTAAAAATGTCGATGTTCCGCAAAACGCAAAAATAATTGATGTCGGAACGGGTGCAGGTTTTCCGGGGCTTGTTTTAAAAATTGCAAGACCCGATATAAAACTCACCCTGCTCGACGGACTTAACAAACGCCTTGTGTTCTTGAATACCGTATTAAATGAACTCTCTCTTGATGCCGAAACAGTCCACTTAAGAGCAGAGGAAGCAGGAAAAAAACCTGAATACAGAGAAAAGTTTGATATAGCATGTGCGAGGGCTGTTGCAAATTTGCCTGTGCTTTGTGAATACTGCATTCCGTTTGTTAAGGTCGGAGGGATGTTTGTTGCAATGAAAGGGTCGCAAGGTAGCGAAGAAGCAAAACTTGCATTAAACGCATATAAGTTATTATCTTGCGAAAAACCTACTATTATATGCGAAGAATTAAGGGAAAAAGAACAAAGGACCTTTATTATTTCAAAAAAGATTTCGCAAACTTCGACAAAATATCCGAGGATATGCGGAAAAATAGCAAAAAACGCTCTTTAAAAGAGCGTTTTTCTTTTTATTATGTTGCTATTTGTCGATGTAATTTTCTTTACTTTTTTGGAAGATAATGCCATAATTATATTACAAAGTCAAGAGGGAGTATGACTTATGTCCTATAATTTAAAACCTAAACTATTACTCCTGAAACCTAAAAAAATAGTTTGTTCCATAAATACTCTTAGAAAATACTATGATGATTATGATATAAAAAATCTTGCTGACAACATCGCAGTAAACGGAATAATTGAGCCTCTTATAGTAAACGAAAACGAGGCAGGAAAATATGAACTTGCAGTGGGGCTCAAGCGACTAAAGGCAGCATTGTTACTCAATTTAAGACGAGTACCCTGCTTAGTTATAAAAGCGACAAATGAAGATATGGCATTCTTATCCCTTTCAGAAAACTTAAAAAGAACAAATCTTAATTTTTTCGACGAGGCAGAAGCCATAAAACAAATCATTAACCGATATGATAAGACTTGTTTACAAGTGTCAGAACGGCTCGGCATATCCTCTTCGGCACTTCTTAACAAACTTAATCTTTTAAAATTAAGTCCGCCTATAAGAGAAAGGATAATAAAATCAGGTCTTAGTGAAAGACACGCAAGAATAGTCCTCTTAATTCCCGAAAATAAACAGTCTTTATTCTTAGACAAAATTATTCGGGACGAACTTAGTTTAAGCGAAGCGAGAGAACTTTCCGAAAAGATTTTGTTAGGGCTCGACGCAGAAAATGAAAGCGAGGAAACCGCTCCCGTAAATCCCATAAGAAAGGTCGCCATTGGCGACGCAAGGCTTTTTGCAAACAGTTTATCAAAACTTATAGACACAATGAAAAATTCGGGTGTTGAGGCCTATTCAAGAAGGAGCGAAACCGATAAATATATAGAATATAAGGTTCGCATAATCAAACCTGTAACAGAAAATTACAATCAACTTAAACTCGTATAAAACCCGAATATGCTCTTTTTGTCCCCAAAGGGCATATAGGTTTTTATAAAGGCGACATTTCCCCTTTTGTCGCCATACACCATATTCATCCCCATACAGCAAAGAATCGTAGTCTTATTGACTACGATTCTTTGTTTCTTCGCATATTTATATTGTTGAGCATTTCTTCATGAACTCTTTTGCCGATTTCATCGGTATGTAAAACCGCCGTTTCTTCCTCGCTTATAACATCAATAACATCAAGGAAAACTACCGTTTTCTTTCTGAACATATTTTTAAAAACAAGATTTGAATTAACAAGCGTACAAACAACTATCGGACATTTTGACTTGGTCGCAATTTTAAACGCACCGTTTCTGAAATCGTGAAGTTCGCCGTCAAGACTTGTATATCCTTCGGGGAAAATACCGATACTCGCTTTATCTTTCTTTATATATTCTATTGCTTTAAGTATAGTCTTAATGGCTTCTCTGTTGTTCTCCCTGTCTATCGGCAAGCAATAAAGTTTTTTCATCATTTTTGCGACGAAAGGCAGAAGTGTATAAACCTCTTTTTTTGCAATAAACCCGAGTTCCAAATCGGGGAAAGAACTTAAAATTACAGCCGGGTCAACATCGTTTATATGGTTGCAAACAAGCATAAGTCTTTTGTTTTCGGGTATTTTATCCTCGCCCGTAACTCTTATTTCCACCCTCGCAAGTTTAAAGACCATAGGCAAAGTGTACTTAACTAACAACCTATAATATTTATTCCCTTTTTCGCTCTCGGTATTTGGATTTACTATCAGAGCAGAAACAGCGAAAACCGCCAAATGCAGAATTATAAATCCGAGGAAAAATCCGATAAACAACACGGGCACAAGCCACCAAGAATAACTTTCTTTTAAAATATCAAAGAAAATATCAAGTATCGGAATAAGTGCGGCAGACGCCACCAAATAAACATAAAGCATTTATTTTCCCACCTCTCTAATTCTGTTTTCTGACAATAGAATACTCGTCATAAAAATCATAGTACGGACAATTTTGCGTATGAAATGTTAAAAATGCCGCCATCTCGTCCTCGTCTAAGTCCATATTGCAAAAATATGTCTCGCTTTCATCATCATAAATATAATTAGCACAACTTTCGCAAGAAGATTTTTTTAATTTCATACTACTCTTCACCGTCTGTATCAGGAGTTTCTTTTTCGCTGATTTCCGTTGTATCTTTGTTCTCGTTTCCGCCTTCGTTGGTTGACGGTTCTTTATCCTTATCGGGAGTTGTCTCCCCCGTTTTGTCGTCGGGAGTATCTTTAATATTTGTATCGTCGCCCGTTTTTATTTCGCTAATTACGGAACTTGTATTCTTATTATCAACGGAACTATTATTGTTTGCAGGTGTTTCGTCTTTTGGAACAACTTTAGGAGTATTAGAGGTCGTTCCTGCATTATTTTTACCCGAAGTATTGCCTCTTTTGGCATACCAGTTGTCCTTTTCAATCGGATGCTCTGCTACATAATCTTCTATTGTCATATCGTCATAAATAATGGCATTTATAACCTTTGAAGCGTAGTTAAGGTCGAAATAAACGACCGAACCGAATGAACCGCTCGGCGACGGCATAAGAAAGTTCATTTCTGGAGTGTTTTGCGGAATTCTGTACTGTTCAAATGTTGGCGAAGAGAACATAACACTGAACGCAATATTCATAATTTCGGTGTAGGAAAGAGATGTTTCAGTGCAGGGTATCAGTGCCTTTGCAAGTTTAACACTTTGAGATTTGCTCATACTCTTTGCCTTGTTGAAAAGTTGCTCCATAACATATCGTTGACGGTCTGTTCTGCCGTAATCGTTACTTGTACCCCAAATATTGGTACAGTATCTTATTCTGGCATACGCAACCGCCTGAATACCGTTAAGATGTTGTTCGCCCCAAACCGTGATATAATAATCATTAGGCTTTAAGTTTTCGTATTGGCAAATTTCCTGTATCATATCGTTGATGCCGTGGTTGTTTTTGCCCCTTGATGTTACCTCATCCTTTGTAAGGTTGACATCTATACCGCCTACGGCGTCGATAATATCTGACATTCCGTAGAAATTAACCGTAGCATATTCGGAAATATCAAGTCCGAAATTTTGGTTAAGCGTCTTTATGGCAAGTTCGGGTCCGCCCCAACTGTATGCACAGTTTATTTTGTTATAGGTAAGACCTGTATCTCGCTCGATAGGTACCAAAGTATCCCTCATAAGAGAAATTATTTTGACTTTTTTGGTTTTTGTATTGATACTGAGTATCATAATACTGTCAGAATTGCCTTTAAATGAGGTTTTTCCGTTTGTATCTCTGCTGTCAATACCAAACAATGCGACATTTATGATATTCTTATCTATTACGCCCTCAAAACCAAGCACATCAGGATCCCCTGTAATTCTTTTATAATTATAATCAAAAATTATAAAAAATGCACTTATCATAATCACCAATACAAGAAGCAACGAAGAAACAGCAACAATCGCCCTGCGTTTGCCCTTCTTCATACATTTCCACCATTTGCGAATTTTGTAATGCCTGTCGCTTAATTTTTTCGCAAGTCCGTGCTTTTTCTTTCTGTAATGATTTCCTGTATAATAATAGTTTTTGGAATTTACATAATATTTACTTGTATCAGAAACAATATCCTCATACTCTCTTTTGCTTGAGGAACTTATATCCTCAAAATTAAAATTATTTTCCTGCATTTTTACACCCTATTTTATAATATCTTTATAAATATCGCCTTTTTTGAAACCTGTTATATTAGCGGCACTTTTTGCCGCAAAAGAGGCACTTTCCCCTTTATTAACTAATTCTTTTGCTATATTAACGGCTTGTTCAAATGTATATGTTTCCTCTGTTTTTTCTTTTCCGCTGACTATAAGGACATATTCACCCCTTGGTGTATTTTCGGTAAAATATTCTATCGCTTCTAAAAAGGTAAAATGAAAAACCGTTTCGTGAATTTTTGTAAGTTCTTTGCAAATTGCTATTTTTCGCTCACTTCCGAAAGTTTCGGACATATCTGTAAGCGTTTTTAAAAGTTTATGCGGAGCCTCATAAAAAATCATAGTTCTGGTTTCGTTTTCAAGTTCTGCCAAATGCTCACGCCGACTTTGTTTATTAACAGATAGAAAACCCTCAAAGCAAAACCTGCCCGACCACATTCCCGAAATGCAAAGAGCAGTAGCAAAGGCGACCGGTCCCGGTACGGCTTCTACCTCTATACCGTTTTCATGTGCCGCTTTTACAAGGTCTTCTCCGGGGTCGGATATTGCCGGCATTCCTGCATCGCTGACTATGGCTAAATTTTCTCCGCCCAAAACTCTGTTTATCAGAAAATCTTGTTTTCTTTCTTTATTATGCTCATAATATGAGACAAGTTCCTTTTTTATATTAAAATGGTTTAAAAGTTTAAGCGTTACCCTTGTATCTTCGGCGGCAATAAAGTCAACCTCGGATAAAATTCTTATGGCTCTCGGACTGAAATCTTCAAGATTTCCTATCGGAGTTCCGACAACATAAAGTTTTCCTGCCAATACCACACTCTCCCTGCACCGTTTCAATTTCTTTTGTTTTATACTTTAATAACTAATGACCCTGCTTATACGGTCCGTATATTCTGAGCATTTCTTTGCTCAAATTTCCGTCTTCTTCGACATAAAGCGGAGGCTCGATAACAAGCCCCGTATTGCCACACCGTCTGCCCTCAACAAGAACAAGCCACGGTTTTTCTCCTAAACGCCCGATAACAAGGCGGAGCCTTTTAGGCTCAACCTTGTTATCTCTCATAAGTGCCATAAGTTCGGCAAGCCTTTCGGGTCTATGACACATACAAAGTCTTCCCGATGTTTGCAAAAGTTTTGCCGAAACCTTGATTATATCTTCAAGGGTACATTCGGTTTCGTGTCTTGCTGTAGCATCAATGCTATCAGGATTTTTTATACCTGCTTTCGGGGCTTTATAAGGAGGGTTGCAGGTTACAAGCGTAGATTTACCGAATTCTATTTTTCCCTTTAAATCGTTTAAATTCGCATTTATTGCCGAGAATGAAAAAAAGTTATTCTCCTTTGCCGATTTTTCGGCTAAATTTACAGCCTCTTTCGATATATCAACACCGTAAACCGATTTTAATTCTTTGTCTCTGAGCATTAAAAACGGTATGATACCGCAACCCGTTCCGAGGTCGACTACTCTATCTCTTTGCTTTGCATTAGCAAAATCAGCAAGTAGTACCGCATCGGTGCCGAAAGTATGATGGCGGGAAGTGTATATATACACCCCGTTTCCGAGTGGCTGTTTAGAAGTTTTTATGCTCTTGTCCATTTTACTCCCTGCGGTGTATCTTCAAGGATAATGCCCATATCTTTTAATTTATCCCTGATTTCGTCGGCTGTTTTAAAGTCTTTTTCCTTTCGGGCTTTGGTTCTTTTTTCGATAAGTTCCTCTATTTCCTTATCTAAATCGTCGGTTTTTCTATTATATACAAGTCCCAAAACACCTGTCAACTCGTCAAACATATCAGCACAAGCGGTTAAGGTATCCTTACCTGCACCGTCGGCGATAACCGTGTTTATTTCACGAACAAGAGAGAAAATAGCCGCTAATGCGTCCGCAGTGTTTAAGTCGTCGTCCATAGCGGTGATAAATTCTTGCTTTCTTTGTTCGATAAATGCCGGAATTTCTCCGCCTTCCTTGGCGTTTTTAAGTGCAAAATCTATATTATCACGGCAGGTATAAAGCCTTTCAAGTGCATTCTTCCCCTGCTCGATTATGTCAACCGAATAGTTTATCGGTCCTCTGTACTGCGAAGAAATCATTAAATATCTGATAGGTTCGTATCCGTATGCGTTTGCAACATCACGAACGGTAAAGAAGTTGTTAAGAGATTTTGACATTTTATGATTATCGACATTTATAAACCCGTTATGTAACCAATAATGGGCAAACTCGCAACCGTTAGCACATTCGCTTTGTGCGATTTCGTTTTCGTGGTGCGGGAATATAAGGTCAAGACCGCCACAGTGAATATCTATTGTCTTGCCAAGGTATCTTCCTGCCATTGCAGAGCATTCAATATGCCATCCAGGTCTGCCTTTTCCCCAAGGAGACTCCCAAAAAGGTTCGCCCTCTTTAGCACCTTTCCAAAGGCAAAAGTCCATCGGGTCTTCTTTTATATCTCCGGTTTCAATTCTTGCCCCTGCTTCCAAATCTTCAAGAGGTTGGTGAGAAAGTTTGCCGTATTCTTTAAACTTTTTGCTTCGAAAATATACATCTCCACCGGCAGGGTAAGCGTAACCCTTATCAACAAGGTCGCTTATAATTCTCTGAATTTCGTCTATGTTTTCGGTCGCTCTCGGATGAACCGAGGCTTCTCTTACATTAAGACCTTTCGCATCGGTCCAAAACTCCTTTATGTATCTCTCGGCAACTTCAGGAACGGTTATACCCTCTTCATTTGCCTTTTTTATGAGTTTATCGTCAATATCGGTAAAATTCTGAACGAAGGTTACCTTATAGCCTCTCCATTCAAGGTATCTTCTCAAAACATCGAAAACACACAGAGGTCTTGCATTACCTATATGGATATAGTTGTAAACCGTAGGACCGCAGGCATAAATTTTAACCTCGCCTTCCTTTATCGGTATAAATTCGTCCTTTTGTCTTGTAAGTGTATTAAAAAACCTCATTTGTTTTCTCCCTTTGCTTTTTCAAGTTGTTTAATGCGTTTTTCGAGCATATCTATCTGTTGTTGTACCGGGTCGCTTATATGTATTTGGTCAAGCGGTTTTCTTTCAATCTTTTTGCCGTTTTGTCTGACAACACGAGCCGGAACTCCGACAACGGTTGAGTTGGGCGGAACCTCTTCAAGAACTACGGCACCTGCCGCAACACGGGAATTATCGCCTATTTTAAACGGTCCTAAAACCTTTGCACCGGCACTGACCATAACATTGTTGCCGAGGGTCGGGTGGCGTTTGCCGACATCTTTACCCGTACCGCCCAAGGTTACCCCTTGGTACAAAAGGCAATCGTCTCCTATTTCGGCAGTTTCGCCTATTACCGTACCCGTTCCGTGGTCTATTACAAGCCTTTTTCCGATTTTAGCACCCGGATGGATTTCAATACCGGTCTTTCGGGCGGCTCTTTGAGAAATCATTCTCGCTCTGAAAAAATGGCCTTTTAAATAATGCTTATGAGCCCTACGGTACATTCTTATTGCCTTTACTCCCGGATAAAGAAAAAATATTTCAAGGCTTGATTTCGCGGCAGGGTCTCTGTCTTTTACCGCATTTATATCTTCTTTGATTTGTTCAAACATAATATCCCTCTATTTGCTTGAATTTATATATTGTTTATTGTCTATAAGATAAATCATTCCGGATATAACGCATAAAACAGCCGATATCCAAAACAAAGTAATTACAACAATATTGATAACCGAATTCAGACTTGTTGACATCAAATCAAACATATCTAAAACCGCAAAAGCCGCAAGAGCGATAATAATTCCCACCATTTGGCTGACGGTTTTCGCCTTGCCCCAAATATTGGCGGCAATAACCTTTCCGCCCGAAGATTGAGCGATAAGACGAATGGAAGATACCATAAACTCTCTGAATAAAACGATGAATGTTATCGCCGTAACCTGCCAACAGAATTTAGGTGTTTGACCGTAAATACTGATAAAGCCTAAGTATGCCGCAGTTGTAAGCATTTTATCGGCAAGAGGGTCTAAAAATTTACCGAAATCGGTAACAAGGTTACGCTTCCTTGCTATTTTCCCGTCTATTAAATCGGTGAGTGAAGCACAGATAAAAAGAACGAGTGCCACTAAATAGTGATAAGGAAACTCAAAAAGCATAGATGCCATAAAAAACGGCGTTGCGATAATTCTTGCTACGGTAAGTTTATTTGGTGTATTCATTTATATTTGCTCTCCCATCAAATCATATTCAATAGTATCAAAAATTTTAACCTTTACGAAGTCGCCGATTTTAAGAGGTCTTTTTGCTATAAAGAAAACTTTTCCGTCTATTTCGGGAGCATCGGCTTCGCTTCTTCCGAAATAGCATTTAATATAATCGTCATAGCCTTCTATCAAAACCTCTACCGTTTCTCCGCATTTTTTCTTATTTTTATTTGCCGAAACGGTCATTTGCGTTTCCATTATATGCTCCATACGGTCAACCTTTGTCTGTTCGTCTATCTGGTCAGGCATATTAGCCGCAACGGTATCTTCTTCGGCAGAATAAGGAAAACATCCGAGCCTGTCAAATTCCATTTCGGAAACAAACTCGTGGAGTTCGCAAAACTGCTCTTCGGTTTCGCCCGGAAAACCTGTAATAAGGGTTGTTCTTATCGTTATTTCCGGAATTTTTGTTCTTATTCTGTTTATAAGTTCCCGCAGGGATTTATTATCGCCTTTGCGGTTCATTTTTCTCAAAATTTCGCTGTTTGAATGTTGAATTGGTATATCAAGATACTTAACAAGTTTTTTCTCTTTTTTTATCAGGTCTAAAAGTTCGCCGCTTATCCTTTCGGGATATGTATAAAGAGTTCTTATCCAATGAAGTCCCTCAATTTTGCAAAGTTCCTTTAAAAGTTCGCAAAGTTTAGGCTCTCCGTAAATATCAGTGCCGTAGGCGGTTGTGTCCTGTGCTATAACCGTCAGTTCTTTTACACCGCTTTCGGCTAATTTCCTTGCCTCGTTTACACACTCTTCTATCGTTCGGCTACGCATTCTTCCCCTTATTTTGGGTATTGCACAATATGTGCAACAATTATCGCAACCGTCGCTTATTTTAAGATAGGTTGAGTACGGTACGCCACCCAAAATTCTCGGAGTATTAAGATTTAATTCGTACTTTTGACCGAAAGCATTACCGAATTTTCCGTTTAATGCATTTTTAACTATTTCAGCAATATCCTTGTTTTTGCCTATTCCTACACAGACATCAACCTCGGGTATTTCTTCGGTTACATCGTCTTTGTATCTCTCTGCTAAACAACCCGTTACAATAATCGCTTTGCAGTTACCCTCGGTTTTATATCTTGCCGCTTCAAGTATATTCTCGATTGCTTCTTTTTTTGCTTCTTCAATAAATCCGCAGGTGTTTATTATAATCGCATCCGCTTTCGCCTCTTCAGACGAAAGTTCAAAACCCGCCTCTTTTAAAAGGTGAAGCATCATTTCGGCATCAACCTGATTTTTAGGGCAACCGAGCGATACCATACTAATTTTTGCCATTTTTATCTCTCTTTTTTATTTAATCTTCGTTATAGTAGTTTATTTCGTCTTCGTAATCTTTAAGCACAGATTTTATACCCGAATAAGAAAATCCTTTTCGGGCTAATGCCGAATAAACTTTTCTGATATTTTCTTTATCGCATAATTTTGATTTGTACTTCTTTTCTATTATATTCTTTATTTGTGTTTCTTCCGACAAGGGCAGATTTTCGAGGGTTTCTTTTGCCAAATCTCCCCGTATTCCCTTTTCACAAAGTTTAAAATATATTTGCCTTTTTGAAGCATTTGCATCCATTAGTTTTTGCGAATATATTTCGGCATATCTGACATCGTCTATAAGTCCCAATTCTTTAAGCCTTGCTATAACTTTTGCAGAAGATGTTTTACTGAATTTAGCCTTGATAAGTTTATCAAAAAGCCCCTTTTCGGTAAGCATTCCTCTGTCAAGATACCATAAAGCCCTTGACTTTGCCCTTTCGTAGTCGGATGCTTCAATAAGCAAATCAAGTTCCTCTTTTGATATTTGTGTTCCCTTTTTTATAAAGGCGTCATCGCAAACCGAAACATCCAAAAGAACATCGTCGCATAAATCGAACTTTATGCGATACAGATGCCCCTTTTCTTTTTTCTTGTCGGTAACCGTCATTATTCGTCAACCGCAATATCTATGTCAATCTTCTTGTGCGGTCTTGTAGGCTCAATGTCGGCTGAATCAACAGGAGTTATCGTTTCTTCCGGCTCTTCCTCTTTAACATTATTCATAATGTTATTATATTTTGCCATAATTTTTTCTTCAAGTTCTGCGGCAAATTCTTTATTTTCTGTAAGCATCTGTTTTACGTTATCTCTGCCTTGACCGATTCGCTCTTCGCCGTAATAGAACCATGCACCCGAACGCTTGAGTATTTCAAGTTTAAGACCCATATCAACAAGTTCTCCGACCTTTGATATTCCCTTGCCGTAGATTACATCAAATTCTGCCTCTTTAAAGGGAGGAGCAACTTTGTTTTTAACTACTTTGGCACGGGTTCTTGTTCCTATCGGTTCACTACCGTTTTTAAGGGTTTCGATTTTTCTTATGTCAATTCGGACACTTGCATAGAATTTAAGCGCTCTACCGCCCGTTGTCGTTTCGGGGTTGCCGTAAAGTACGCCGATTTTTTCACGAAGTTGGTTGATAAAGATAGCACAACAATTTGATTTTGAGAGAGCACCTGTAAGTTTTCTCATTGCCTGAGACATAAGTCTTGCCAACTGTCCTACATGGCTGTCGCCCATTTCACCCTCTATTTCGGCTTTTGTTACCAATGCTGCAACCGAGTCGATAACAATTATATCAATCGCCCCCGAACGGACTAAGGCTTCGGCAATTTCAAGAGCCTGTTCGCCGGAATCCGGTTGAGATACCAAAAGACTGTCAATATCAACACCCAAATTTCCTGCATATATCGGGTCAAGGGCATGTTCAACATCTATAAATGCCGCCGTACCGCCCTGCTTTTGTGCTTCTGCCACACAATGAAGGGCTACGGTTGTCTTACCGCTTGATTCAGGACCGTAAATTTCAACTATTCTGCCCTTTGGAACACCGCCTATGCCGAGTGCCATATCAAGCGACAAAGAGCCGGTGCTGATATGCTCAACATTCATCGAAGCATTCTCGCCAAGACGCATTACGGCACCTTTGCCGTACTGTCTTTCTATCTGCTCAACTGCAGTTGCAAGTGCCTTTGCCTTTGCTTCTGCTCCGCTTACTGTATTTGCTGTCTTTGATTGCTTTTTTTCTGCCATTTTTGTTCCTCCATACTTTTAAATCTGACGATAACCTTTTAGGTTTCGTATCTTTTGAGGGGGACTCCCCTTAGGGTATATTTTATTTATTAGGCTGTCCCGAAAACCACTCTGTCATTTTCGGAATAGTCTTTTTTAATTTTGACATTTTTAAAGCCGAGTGCCAAAAGAATATCTTTAACCGCCTCGCCTTGGTCATAACCGATTTCAAAAACAAGACTTCCGCCGCTTTTAAGACTGTCTCTGTAATTAGAAGCAATCGCCCTGTAAAACATAAGTCCGTCTTCTCCGCCGTATAGAGCCGTTGGTGGTTCAAACTCGACCTCAGGTTGCAAATTTCCCATATCCTTTTCGTTTATATACGGAGGGTTGCTTACAATAAGGTCATACTTTTTATCTGCCCCTATACTTTCAAAAACATCGCCCATTAAAAGTTTTGCGTTCCCATCGGCATTTTTAATGTTTTCCTTTATATATCTTGCCGCCTCTTCGTATTTTTCGACGAGTGTTACATTACTGTTTTTTCGCTCACATGCTATTGTTATTCCGATACAGCCCGTACCGGCACAAAGGTCTAACACATCTGACGGCTTTTTCTTATCTATAATATCAAGGCATACTTCAATAACCGTCTCGGTGTCGGGACGAGGTATAAGCACCCCCGGTCCGACCTTATAAGGTCTTCCGTAAAAGTCCCATTTACCCAAAATGTACTGAAGCGGATACCTGTTAAGACGCTGTTTCATAATTACCTGCAAGTTTATCTCTTGAAAACCGCTTAATTCATTTTGGTAACCTGAAAGTATTTGTTCGTTTGAATAACCTGTTATATGCTTTATTATTTGCTTAGCCTCAAAGATATTATCCTCGATACCTGCGTTTTTAAGTTGCTTTTTTATATCATTATATGCATTAAATATCGTCATTTTTCGTTTCTTCCGATTTGTTTTCTGTTTGGTCAACACTGCGGTCTACATCAGGTGTTTCGGGTTCACATGCCCTTAGTGCCGCAATGGCAATTTCTATCATTTCGTCTTCCGGCTCTTTTGTTGTAATTCTTTGCATCCAAAGTCCCGGAGCTGAAACGATTTTAGTAAAAAGATTATCATATTTTCCGCAAATTCTGAGAATTTCAAATCCTGCACCGCAAATAAGAGGAACGAGCAAAATTTTAACTATTACCCATAACCAACCGATGTCATATACATTCGGAAAAATCATTTGAACGAGAGTTGAAAACAGAATGCTGACTAAAATCATAAGTATCAGAAACGAGGTTCCGCAGCGGGGATGGAACCGCTTTTGTTTTCTGACATTTTCTACCGTAAGCGGTAAACCTTTTTCATAACAGAATATTGTTTTGTGTTCGGCTCCGTGATACATAAACACCCTTTTTATATCATTCATAAGCGAAACTGCCCACATATAAATGACGAAAACTACGAGTTTAATTAGTTGTTCTATTCCGGAACGGGTGATTTTTGAAAAATCTTTTCCTGCAAGTTTTTGAAGTCCGCCGACAAAAAGGCGAGGAAGATACATAAAAAGTGCAATAGCCAAAATGACGCCTAAAACCGTTCCTATTGCCATAATTACTCCGAAAAACGCATTCTTTTGCTTTTCGGTCATTCTCTTATCGTTTTCTTCCTCTATATCGGCAAATCCCGAAATCTCTGCCGACTTCATCATTGCCTTATATCCGATTTTCATAGATTCGATATATGCGGCAATACCTCTTATTAAAGGAAGTCGCAGTATTTTGTATTTTTGTCTTAATGTTGCTTCATCGATATAAGATATATCTATCGTTTTATCGGGTTTTCTGACCGCCATTGCGGTTTTTTCGGGGCTTTTCATCATTATGCCTTCGATTAAAGCCTGTCCGCCGATTGCCGTATATTTACATTGACCCATTATTTTTCCTCCTTTTCAAGTAAAAATTCGGTATTTTCCGTACCGTCAGGTATAACTATATCTACATCTTCGGGTATTTGGTCCTGCTCTTTGAGAATAACCTGCGAGGTTTCGGTAGGCTTTGTTTCTTCCGGCTCTTCATACAAAGGCAAAACTATCGTAACCGTCGTACCTACACCCTCCGTGCTTTCAAGAAACAAAAGACCGTTATGCTGTTTCATAATTTCGTCTGCAACGGCAAGACCTATTCCGCTTCCTCTTACCGTTTTATTTGATTTAAAGAATTTTTCTTTAACTCTGTCAATATCGGCGGCAGGTATTCCGACACCTGTATCCTTAACTATAATCTTTACACAGCCCTCTTCTCTTGTTTCGGTTACGAGAACAAGACCGCCTTTTTCGGTGTATTTAACGGCATTATCAATCACATTGATAAACACCTGCTTTAACCTGTCGGGGTCGCCGAAAACAAAACTGTTTTCGGTTGGTTTTGCCAAAGAAACTTCAACACCCTGCTTTTTGCCGAGTTCAGTATACATATCGGTTGCAACCGCCAAAAGATAGGATACATTTACCGGCTTCATATTAAGCGAAAGTCTGCCGGACTGCATACGGGAAAAGTCAAGCAGTTCTTCAACGAGGTTTGAAAGTCGGTCCGCTTCGCTTAATACAACATCAAGTCCTCTGCCTACCAGTTCTTCGTCAGTTCCAAGCGACATTTTAGCCGTTTCTCCCCAACCCTTTATGGCAGTAAGCGGAGTCCTGAGTTCGTGGGACACCGAAGAAATAAAATCGTTTTTCATAGTTTCGGCTTGATTTAATTCGTCTGCCATATAGTTTATCGCATCGCAAAGTTCACCGATTTCGTCATTCCTCGATAGGTTTATTCGACCTTCCATATCGCCCATGGCAATTTTTCTTGCCATATTGCTTACATCTCTTATCGGTCTGACAATAGATTTTATAAAAAATCTTCCCGAAACAATACAAATTGCCATTACGATTAAAGAAAAAACAAAAACTATAATAATTGAGAAAAATATCTGCTTATATGTTTGTTTAAGTGATGTTACCCAGCGGTAAGCACCCACGAAATTGCCCTGCGAATCATAAACGGCGGTAGTATAGGCATAAATGCTCTCCCCTGCGGCATTTTTGCCGTTATATATGCCGACACCTTTTGTCTTTTTCGCCTTTTCATAATCGGGCATTTTTTCTTTTGCCGGAATAAACCCTGTGGTCGACAATATCATATCGCCCTTATAATCAAAAATCTGAACCTCTATTTTATCTTTTTTCGTAAAAGAGTCCGAAATATTTAATGCAACATCGGCAAAGTTTTCTTTATCAACCGAAGAAAGAACGGAAAAGTCATAAGCATAATCGTTGCCGAGGTTTTTAACACGCTCCAAATAAAAAGCCGAAAGGAATGCAGAAAGAAGAACGGCAACGAGAACAACCAATGCCATAACTATTAAAAAGACATTGGCAAACCATCGCTCGGAAATACTTTTGAATTTGATTTCCAGTTCCATTTCTCATTCCTCCTTTAAAAATTTTTGCTTTGGCTTTTATGTATTCCACTTATAACCCATACCCCAAACCGTTGCTAAATGCTTTGGAAGGGACGGGTCGTCTTCCACCTTCATACGAAGTCTTCTGACATTTACATCGACAATTTTTTCTTCGCCGAAATAATTTTCTCCCCATACTTCTTTTAAAATCTCATCTCTCATAAGTGCCTCGTCGTGGTGATTAAAGAAGTATTCTATCATTTGAAATTCAACCTGTGTTAGTTCTATATTCTTGCCGTTTTTGGTAAGACTTCTTCTTCTGAGATCCAAAACAAACTCACCGCAAACAATTCTGTTTGTATCCACTGTTGCTTTTTCGCTTTGTCTGCTTACTCTTCTGTAAAGCGAATCAACCCTTGCTAACAACTCAGCAGGAGAAAAAGGTTTTGTTATATAATCGTCGGCACCTGTCATAAGACCGCTTATTTTATCCATTTCCTGGGATTTTGCGGTAAGCATTATAATTCCGACGGCGTCGTTTTTCTTTCTGATTTCTTTGCAAACATCTATACCGCTTATTCCGGGCATCATAATATCGAGAAGAATTATATCAAAACCGATCGCATCGCTGTTAAAAATTTCAAGTGCCGTTTCTCCGCAATCGGCTTCGACCGTTTCATATCCTGCTCTTTGCAGATTTATTGATTCAAATTCCCTTATCGGCTCCTCGTCTTCAACAATAAGTATTCTTTTCATATCTGCCTCCGTTTTCTAAAAACTGTTAAAAGTCAATACTTTTTCAAGTTCTTCAGATGTTAATCCTAACTCTTGCCCAATATCGAAAGTTTCCGCAACAACTATCGTATTGTCTTTTGAGAAGACTTTTATATTGTTGCTTTTCTTTATTTCGCTTTCTTCGTACTCGGTTTTGTCATAGGCCTTGAAAGTAACAACCCTTTGACCTATTATCTGAAGTTCGTTATCGTAAAGATAAACCGTTCTTGTTCTTTTATCAACATTTTTTGAAGCGGCAATATTTCCTATAAACCGCTTAGGTAGGTTGATACTGTATCCGTCCGCAGTATTTACAACCGAAACCTGCTTAACAGTCAAAACATCACCGCTGAACGAACACCAGTTGGTATAATACAACTTTTCGTCGGAATTAAAATCGGCATTCGGCATATCGGAAGCCATAGGAATTTCGATTATTCCGTCATTGTTTACATCGGCGGAAGGTATTGTAGCCGAGCGGATTGTTTTAACATTTTCCATTGTATTTTCAACATCAAGGAGCGGGTTTTTCAGTTCCCCTTTTGACATAAACAAAACTTCCGTTACGGCACCTATTCCCTTTATTTCGTCAATATAAACCGCCTTTTGTCCGTTTGACAGAGAAGAAAGTTTAAATCGGCCTGCCGTCTTAACCTTTCCGTCTAAAAGACATCCCGAAATCTGTGTAAGTCCGTTTTCGGTAATTGAATAAAGCGAGGCTTTGTTTGTGCTTTCCTTTGTGTCAAGATCCTGAACCAAGATTTCATTTTTACCGTTATCGTCAAAATCAATACACAAATAGTTAGTATACTTTTGGGACATTATCTGGGTAAGTGCATTTTTCTCAAACTGATAAACCGCCAACTGTTTTTCACTTTCGGCATATATCTCCCAACCGACGATTATTTCTTTTTTTCCGTCGCCGTTAAGGTCATAAAAGTCTATTCTTTCAATTCCCGAAGCCGATTTAGAGTTATCGTCGACCGATTTATATTTCTTTTTATCCTTTACAATTACATTAAGGTGCATCATTGTTTCTTCCGAGTCGCTGGTACTGTAAAAGGCAAAGGCTTCTTTTATCCCGTCACCGTCAAGGTCTTCGGTAACAACCGCACTTTTTATATCTCCGTAGGTCGGATATTTTAGGGTGTATTCACCTTTAATACTCTCTACCAGTGCCTGTTGAATAGGTTTGAGTTCGCCCGAAAGTTCAGGTGGCGATAAAATGTTATCGGTATCAAAAACGAACATATTGCACCCGCAAAGTATAAGGCATAAAGCAATAGCCAACATAAGTGTCGATACTCTTTTCAAGCGATACCACCCCTTTATAATCTACATTCGTAGTCATTATATCACATAAGACCCGAAATTTAAAGCATTTTTTATATTTGATAATATATAATATTATTATATAGCGAAAGAGCGAGGTAATCCCTCGCCCTTTTGCTATAAAACATCACGGTAGTAAAGACCTCTTGTGTAATCGCTTATAGGGTCTTCACTAAATAAGTATCTATCAATCATATTTCTTGCCTCGGTGCTATTCTCGGTTGTAAAGGACAACACCAAAAAATCGACATTCAGAATTTCCGATAACCTATCGGCAATATAAATCGGTTTTGAATTGAACATTTCGCTGTAAAATGCTCTGCACCTTATAGGAAATTCTGTGTTTTTTCGGTCGGTGATAACCCCTTGTTTATCGCAGTCTTTACACTCTCTTCCGTTTTTAAGCGGACAATTCTTAAACGCCATAAGCGGAAGTCTTCCGTAAGCAAAAATGCCCTTTTCTCCGTCAGATTTAAACGAATTTGCTCTCTTTAAAAGCATTTCGGCAGAAAGCATAACCCCTTTTACGCCAAGCCTTTTAAGCACATTTGCCGATTTCTCATTAAGCACATTAAGACCTATTCCGCCAATAGTTTCAAATGACATTCCTCTTGCCGTTTCAAGGGCTGACAAGGTATCGCAAAGTGCCGTTTTTATCCCCTTTTGCTCGGCAATTTTAAGTTTTTCTTTTATATAGTTTTCGTTGCATGTAAATTTCGGAATTTCTACGGCAATATTTTTAAATTTCGGCAGATCTTCGCCAACCTTTTCAAGGGGAATAATAAGCATTTCTACTCCGCTTAAATCGTTTGGAATTTCTTTTAAATCTAAAAACTTTGCGTAAATTTTCGGCTTTTCCTTACGCTTTTTATCGGTTGCTTTAAAATCAAACGAAAATACCTTCCTATCAGGTATTTCACTATACTTTTCTGTAAGTTCCGAAACGGCTTTTCGTCTTAGTTCGTTTAAATCTTTATTTGAAAAGAAAAGCCCGTTTTGAATGTCAATTTCAGCAGTTTCAAGATAATAAGGAGTTCCTCCGAGTTTTGAAATCTGCTTTATTATCGCTTCTTTCGTAACAGATACATTTTCCGCATTTTCGGGCAATTTTCCTAAAACCGAAACTGCATATTTTTCGCTCGATATTTCGAGTTTTACCGGCTTGTTTTCCTTGATTTCAAGGCGGATATTCACCGGTATTCTCGAAAACTCATTGCGATAAAGATTATGCAAAAAAGCATAGGTCTCTTTTGATTTTATAACATCGTCTTTGTTTCTGGTTCCAAACATATTTTTGCCGAGTTTTTCGGTAAAATATCCGTCGGTAAAGCCGGAACGGGAGAAGACATTTTTAAGCATTTCGTTTAGTTCTTCGGGAACTGCTCCGTTATCGACCATATTTCTGCAAGCCCTTACCGTAGCCGCAATATATTCGGGTCTTTTCATTCTGCCCTCTATTTTAAACGATGTTACGCCCATATCGGCAAGTTCGCCTATATGAGAAATTAAGGATAGGTCTTTAAGGCTTAAATCGTATCCTGTTCCGTTTTTAACACCAAACGGGAGTCGGCACGGCCCTGCACAAAGACCTCTGTTCCCGCTTCTGGCACCTAAAACAGAAGACAACAGACATTGCCCCGAAAGGCACATACAGAGTGCCCCGTGAACAAAAACTTCCACTTCCATATTGAGTTTTTTTGCCTCGACACAAAGTTCCGCTAATTCTTTTTTGCTCATTTCTCTTGCAGGAACAACCCTGCAAAAGCCGAGTTCTTTTAAAATTTTAAGCCCTGACGGGGAATTTATAGACATTTGAGTTGATGCATGAAGTTCGATTTCGGGAAGTGCTTTGTGTATCATATCGGCAAGACCCAAATCGCTTACAATAAGCCCGTCTACACCCGATAGATATGCAGATTTCGCAATATCGAACGCCTCTTCTGTTTCGTTGTCCTTTATAGCGATATTAAGTGTAAGATAGGCTTTTACTCCTGCACTTTTACAGTATTTTACCGCTTCTTTCATCTCTTCAAGAGAAAAATTGACGGCATTTCTTCTTGCACTGAAATCTTTATATCCGAAATACACCGCATCGGCACCGCACCTGACCGCTGCCGAAAGCGATTCAAAATTCCCGACAGGAGCCAAAATCTCTGTTTTTTGACTTCCCATATCTTAATCCTTCATAGTTCTCATAGAATTTAAAACCGCCAATGCCAAAACACCTACATCCGAGAATGCGGCAAACCACATAATATTTGGAACAGAAAGAGCAGAAAGTAACAAAACCCCGACCTTTATTCCTATCGAGAATATGATATTTTCTTTTGCAATTCTGACCGCTTTTTTGGATATTTTCATAAGTTTCGGCAGTTTTGCTATGTTATCGTCCATTATGACTATATCTGCGGTTTCAACAGCAGAATCGCTGCCCAATGCCCCCATTGCAATACCTACATCGGCACGGGCAAGTACCGGAGCATCATTTATACCGTCGCCCGAAAATGCAGTTATCAGTTTTTCTTTTTCTATAAGATTTTCTACCTTATCAACCTTTTGATTTGGCAAGAGAGAAGAATAATACTCGTCAACACCAACCTCTTTGGCAACGGCTTTTGCCGTTTCCTCACCGTCGCCTGTAAGCATAATCGTTTTTATTCCCGCTTTTTTAAGGTTTTCTATTGTTTCTTTGGATTCGGGTTTTATCTTATCGGAAATAACTATATGCCCTGCATATTCACTATTGACGGCGATATGTACTATCGTACCGCTATGGTGGCAGTTTTTAAACTTTATATTGTTTTCGCTCATTAAAAGAGAGTTTCCGACCAAAACAACTGCGTCCCCGATTTTACATTTTACTCCTCTTCCCGATATTTCGGAGTTTTCGGTTACATCATACATTTCTTTTCCGTCTAAATGCGATATTACCGAGAGTGCTATCGGGTGGGTACTGTATTTTTCGCAAGAAGCGGCTATTTTAACAAGTTCGTCTTTATCAATTTTTTCGGGGTGAACAGCAGTTACTTCAAAACTGCCTTTAGTGAGTGTTCCCGTTTTATCAAATGCGATTGCTTCGACCTTTGAAAAGGTTTCAAGTCCGTCGGAGCCTTTAACCAAAATGCCGTTTTTAGATGCCCTGCCTATTGCTCCGAAAAAACTTATCGGGATAGATACAACAAGTGCACAAGGACACGAAACTATTAAGAATGTCAATGCTGAATAAATATGCTCTTTTACATCTCCGAATATTATGCTCGGTACAACCGCAAGAAGTATCGCAAGAACTACCACAACAGGTGTGTAAACCTTTGCAAATCTCGTAATAAACTTCTCGGTTTTTGCCTTTTTTTCGGCGGAGTTTTCAACAAGTTCAAGTATTTTTGAAGCAGTTGAGGTTTCAAGTGTGTTTGTAGTTTTGATTTTAATTACCGAACTTAAATTTATTGTTCCGCTATAAACTTTTTCGTCTTTTTTTGCCGATTTCGGCACCGATTCGCCCGTTACGGCACTCATATCTATTTTTGTTTCACCGTCTATAATAATTCCGTCTATCGGTATCCTTTCACCAACCTTGACAAGAACGGTTTCGCCTATTTTTACATCCTTTGCGTCAACCTCTGTTTCCTCACCATTTCTGATAACCAATGCTTTATCAGAACAAATCGAGAGCAGAGATTTAATTGATTTTTCGCTTCGTTCTTTTGCGGTATCTTCAAATGTTTCGCCCACAAGGAAGAATATCATAACAAATACCGCTTCGGGGAAATCGCCTATAATAAGGGCACCTATGGTAGCAACACTCATTAAAAAATCTTCAGCAAGCAGTCTGCCCTTAAACAGTTTTTCTACCGCTTCGAGCAAAACCTCATACCCCGAAACGAGGTAAGACGGCAAAAATATTAAAAGTTGCCCCCAGTAGGGAATATCTTTAAAAACAACCTTTGTAATAATCAGTGCCACAATAAACAGTGCTGCGGAAATTGAAATTTTTATAATGTTTTCCCTGCGTTCACTCATATTTTTTCTCCTCGGTTATATGCTCAATTCCCATTAAAATTATGGTCTTTACATGGTCGTCGGAAAGCGAATATAGACAAACTTTCCCCTCTCTTCTGTACTTTACAAGACCTGCCGATTTAAGAGTTCGCAGTTGGTGAGAAATCGCCGAAACGGTCATATTAAGCCTCTCGGCAATTTGTCCTACACTAATTTCTTCTTCAAACAGGGCATAAAGAATTCTAACTCTTGTGAAATCGGCAAAAACTTTATAAAGTTCAGCCAGATTGTTTAACAGGTTTAAATCTGCCATTCTCTTTCCTCCGTATCATTTATTTCTGCATTTGAAAAACCGCAAAAGCCACCGCACCGGTCATTTGCATATTTCTAAAATATGCAAACCTCCATATCGGTCATTTGGTCGATTGAACGATTGTTCAAATGTTCTGTTGATTTTATTATATATCTGCGGTTGAGGTTTGTCAAGTGTTTGAGAACAAAAAACCCATTTGGTTAAAAAATGACCTAAGACTTACTGTCTAATGTATACCGTCTAAAATCTAACATCTAAAATAACACTTGATATTTTGCGTATTACGATATAAAATAAAGTAAAAGAGGTGTTGTTTATGAATGATAAGACTATGATGTTTTCTATCGGCGACCAGACCGAAAGAGAAATAAGAGAGATTTTAACAAATGTTTATGACTCTCTGAAAGAAAAAGGTTATAATCCGATTAACCAAATTGTCGGCTATATCCTTTCGGAAGACCCGACATATATTACCACCCATAACAATGCCAGAAATCTTATCAGGCATGTTGATAGAGATACTCTTTTGCAGTACCTCGTTAAATATTATCTTACAAATTGATTTAATATTCATAAAACGCAAAAGCAGACAGGATAAAATTCCTGTCTGCTTTTTTATTTTTTCTTTTTATATGTATTTATTTAAAAGAATGCTTGTAAGTATTATTACATCTTTCGCATCAACAGAACTGTCAAGATTGAGGTCGATTTTAACCTTGTAATCTTCGGTTTTGACAAGAGATTTTTTTATGCCTACCAAATCTCTTAAATCTACGCTTTTATCGACATTTACATCACCCGTTTCCGTAATGTAACTGCCGTTTACATAGATATTCTTAAAAGTGATTAAATGCTTTTCTCCGTTGTTTTCCATTTTTACATTATCGAAATTAACTGGAGATTTGTCGCTTAAAGATACTTTGTTGCCGATAATTATATTGCTATTCCTTTTTTCACCTGTTGCCACAACAATATTTTTATTAACAACTATTTCGTTTTGCATTGTGTTATTGCCGATAAGTTCTATCGTATCACCATTTTTTGCATTGTCAAGTGCAGTCGCAAAACTTGAATATTCCTTAACAATACCTGTATTCCCTTGGCTTGTTATAAGGTTGGCTTTAACCTCATTTGACGAGAGAGCAAAACAGTTAAGTCCAAACGAAAATATCGTTATACAACATAGCACCGCTATAAATCTTTTCATAAAATCGTCCTTTCCGATTTTTATTATCGTAGGGTATGATGCCCACATCATACCGTTAAAATACCGAAAATCAGATGTATTTGCAAACGCAAGATAGGGATATTAAAGTTTAATAAAAACAAGATTATGCGTATATCGTGTCGAGGTTGCCGACCGGTGCGATGAAGGGCATCGCACCCTACGGCACATCAATACTATATGTCATCTGATTTGCCCGAATATGCTAATTAAGGATTTCAAACAATCCGCCTTCCCAATCGGATTCGTTATTATCTCCGCCGTTTTCAATCTTTTTATCCGTCGAAGTGGTTATAATATCCTCTCCAAAAGGTATAAATCCTATGGTAGGTTTTTCAAATTTTTTCATTTTCTTAACCTCACTTTATATATTTGCTGACGGTTGTATTTATTTCATTCCCCGAAAACTCCGTCCCATCGGTAAATACGATATACGGCTTTATTTTTATGTTTGAAGAATAATACTCGTTTGGCACCGTCATATTGACAATAGTAAAATATTCGGCACCGTAATCACTCGCTTTAACCCTTGTTCCGCCGTTTAACAAAGATGTATAAACCGTGTCAGTAGAATATCTTATCGGCTCGTCGTTTTCGCCGTCATTATACCCCGCAATAGTGATATAGAAACCTACTTCGCTATAATCTTTAAGTCCATCGAGCATTGAAATAAGTCTGAGATTATAGTTACTATCAGTAGGCTTTGCTCCCGACTTTTTCTGAATTGCGGTTTTTAAATACACTTTACGCAGAGTTTCGCATTTTTCCGCCCTCTCGGCAGTACAGTTACATATCCATTCGGCATTGGTTAAATAGGTGTTGTTGCTTCCAATTGAGATTTGGTCTTTTTGGTTTTCCGTCCCGGAATAATATACGGTTTTAAGATTGTTGCAACCGGAAAATGCATTAAATCCTATACCCGTTACACTACTGGGGATTGTTATACTCGTAAGTGCTGTACATTCGGTAAACGCCCAACCACCTATACTCGTTACGCTGTCGGGGATTGTTATACTTGTAAGTCCTGTGCAACCGGAAAATGCATAATTGCCAATGCTTGTTACGCCGGAATTGATAACGACCGTTTTCATAGTGCTATAATATGAACGCCAAGGTGCGGTAGTAACATAAGGCCCGTTAGAAGTCCCGTTATATGAGGAAAAACTGTAATTGTACATCTCTCCGGTGCCGGATATAGTTAACGTATATGTTGATGTATCATACTCCCAAGTAAGATTCTCTCCGCAAGTGCCGGAGACAACCAAATTTCCTTGCACATTAAAGCAACGGAGTTCAGGGTACGGATAATCCGGATCGCCATCCATAGTCCATACATTTTCAAAATCAAAGGATGAATATAACGACTGTAACTGAGCTTGCTTTGCTGTCAATTCGGTTGATCCATAATATCCGGCACCTGTGCCTGATAAATAATAACAACCTGTAATCGACCAATAATAGTTACCCGTCGTAGAGGCATAGGCGATTGCACATGCATAGGGTGGCGACTGCACAATTTCTGCAAAATTTTCTGTTACATAAATATTACCTGTGTTGTAACAATTTCTAACCGCTCCACCGCACCAGCTTACTATACCACCGGCATAACAAGAATTAGAACGGCCTGCACGAGTGTTTCCAGATACTACATTGGCATTATTATACGAATTAGTAATAGTTGTTACACGACTAATTTCACCCTCGCTCAAAGCACAGATGCCTCCAGCGAAAGCCGTTGAGTTTGTACCACATGCACAAATGCGATTTGTCGCATTTACACAGCATTTGTTTATAACCGCTGCACCATAAGCTCTACCTACCAAGCCACCAACAAATGTTGTCGCAATATTAGAGTGGCCGTAAATATCGTCTGCATAAACTCGACAGTTTTCTATTGTTCCACTTGCCCGAGCAGCAATTGCACCAACATAAACATCGTAATTGTTGTATGTTGCTTCAATAAATACATTTTGCATACTAAGATTTTTTACAGTACCAGTAACGTCTGCAAATAATCCAACATATGCTTGTTTTGTTCCTATCGGCCACGCAATAGAACTCACCCATGCATTCGCTTGTATACGCATTCCGATAATGGAATGATTGTTACCATCAAAAGTTCCGCTAAATGCATTACATCCATAAACATCTCCACTACCAATTGGGTTCCAACCACGATGACCAAAACTCCAATCTCCATCAGTTGCCGTTGCTTCCGTTAAATCAATATCATTTGTCATTCTAAAACTCGATGACATATAATTACGAACATTATAAAGATGCTCAACGGTTGAAAGCAAATACGGATCGTCTGCCGTTCCGCTTCCACCTGCAAAACCTATTATATTTTCATTTGCACTTGCAGTAAATTCAAACACCCCCAACGGGCAGATTGAGATTATTAAAATAATTGATAATAAAATTGATAATAGTTTTTTCATTCTATCAATTACATCCTTTCTGCGTATTATTTTTTTGACTTATTGCATCATTAACCATTTTATCAGCCGACGGAGATAAAAAATATCTTTCGATTCCTAAAGGTGTTTTTGAAGTTTCCACAATATATCCATTTTCAATACATTCTAGTATAAACTCTTTATATATGCCAGAACTCATTCGCCTCATCTGTTCTATGGTCTTTGGTTCATTTTCCTGTTTAAGCCTTATCAAAAAATCAATTACACTTCTCATTATAACCTCCATAATTAAAACAGTATCAATAAAATAAAGTGCGTTAATCATCGCTCTTATATTATCTATATATAGAGCACAAAAATTATACTCTATAAATAGACAATTGTCAAGGGATAGAGCATAAATTATCATTTTATATATAAAATAAATTAGGTGGTAAAATGATAAGTTTTGAGCCGTTCTATCAAACATTGAAGAAAAGAAAAATGACGACATATACACTTATAAACAAATATGGTGTCAGCCGTAGCCTTTTAGATCGCCTTAAGCACAATAAACCAATAAGTACACAAACTCTGGACGATTTATGCAATTATCTCGAATGTGATGTAGAAGATGTTTTAAAGCATAAAAAATAAACCGGTATTTTAACCGCCGAAGTTTTAATAAAATTATCAGATTATTATAATGTTTCTATTGATTATCTTTTAGACAGAACGAACAACCCAGACAAAAAATAAAAGCAAGCCGATGGCTTGCTTTTTTATATTAGATGTTAGACATTAGACGGTAGACATCAGACGATATGGCAATATGGTTTAATCGTCCGCCATCTGATGTCTGAAATCTGATGTCTGATATCTGGCGTCTGTTAAACCTTAAACAGCAAATCGCCGTAGGTCGGGTAGGGCCAAGTATTTCTCGGTACCAAAGTTTCGGCGTTATCGGAAATCGAGCGTATCTTTTCCATAATAACAAGAACGGTATCATTATAATATTTTGCCTGTTCCAAAACATCTGATATGCCTTGTGCCTTTTCGACCTCTGTATCAAGTTCCGTAGCGAGATTATAAAGCGAATCATAGCAATCGGAGAGTTTTTCGATAATATCCTTTTGTGCGGTTGATGTTTTTCTTCCGATAGTAGCATTTATAACCCCTGCGGTTTCGCAAAGATTTCTCAATGCCTTTGAAACAGCCGGCATTATATCCCGCTTCACCATTTCGATAAGTGTCAAAGCCTCAATATGGACTACCTTGCTGTAATTTTCAAGGGCAATATCAGCACGACATTTAAGTTCGGTTTCATTGAACACGCCGTGTCTTGCAAACATATCAATGTTTTCTTTTCTGCAAAGATACGGAATAGCCGAAGGGGTACTTCCGAGGTTAAGAAGACCTCTTCTTTTAGCCTCTTCCTGCCATTCTTTTGAGTATCCGTCGCCGTTAAAGATAATTCTCTTATGATTATGAACGGTTTCTTTTATAATTTTTGTTATTTCCGACTTTACATCGTCAGCCTTTTCGAGGCGGTCGGCAAATTCTTTAAACACATCTGCCATCATTGTATTAAGCATTACATTTGCATCTGAAATCGAAGATGCACTGCCGAGCATTCTGAACTCGAATTTATTGCCTGTAAAGGCAAACGGAGAGGTACGGTTTCGGTCGGTGTTGTCCTTTCTTATGGTCGGTATTACTTCGGTACCGATAGTCATATTGATTTTATGGCGGTCGTCATGGTGAACGCCGTTTTCAACAGCCTCTAAAATCTCGGTCAGTTCCTCACCCAAATACATAGAAATTATAGCGGGGGGAGCCTCTGCACCGCCTAAACGGTGGTCATTTCCGGCGGTTGCAACCGAAATTCTAAGCAAATCCTGATGCTCGTCTACCGCTTTCATAACACCGGCAAGGCACAACAAAAACAAATGATTATCGCTCGGATTTTTTCCGGGTTTTAACATATTTATACCCGTATCCGTAGCCAAAGACCAGTTGTTATGCTTACCGCTTCCGTTTACGCCTTTAAACGGTTTCTCGTGCAAAAGGCAGACAAGACCGTGTTTATCGGCGATTTTTTTCATAAGTTCCATCGTAAGTTGGTTATGGTCGGCGGCTATGTTGGTAGTAGTAAATATAGGAGCAAGTTCGTGTTGAGCCGGAGCGGCTTCATTATGTTCTGTCTTTGCAAAAACACCAAGTTTCCAGAGTTCGTTATCAAGTTCTTTCATAAACTCGGCAACACGGGGTTTTATAACACCGAAATAGTGGTCGTTCATTTCCTGACCCTTTGGCGGAACGGCACCTGTAAGGGTTCTTCCGCAATACATAAGGTCGGGTCTTTTTGCAAAAAGTTCTTTATCTATAAGGAAATATTCCTGTTCGGGACCTGCGGTAGTTCTGACGGTTGTAACATCGTCCATACCGAAAAATTTTACAATACGAAGAGCCTGTTTTGAAATTGCTTCCATACTGCGAAGAAGCGGAGTTTTTTGGTCGAGTGCTTCGCCGCCGTACGAACAAAATGCAGTAGGAATACAAAGGGTTTTATCCTTCACAAAAGCAAAGGAACTCGGGTCCCAAGCGGTATATCCTCTCGCTTCAAATGTTGCCCTGAGTCCGCCTGACGGGAAAGAGGACGCATCGGGTTCGCCCTTTATAAGTTCCTTGCCCGAAAAGTCCATAATAATACGGCCGTCTTTTGTAGGAGCGATAAAACTGTCATGCTTTTCTGCGGTAATTCCAGTCATTGGCTGGAACCAATGCGTAAAGTGCGTTGCACCCTTTTCAATTGCCCATTCTTTCATGGCGTTTGCGACGGTATCGGCAATCTTTGAATCTATACTCGTTCCTGCCATAACGGCACTTCTTAAAAGTTCGTATGTTTCTTTCGGCAACCGCTCTTTCATAACGGCATCGCCGAATACATTACTTCCAAAAATCTCTTCTATATTGTTCAAAACAAAATCCCCCGTAAAAAAAGATACAATATAAATTATAACTTTTCTTTGATTTTTGTCAATCTAAAAGTAACTTTTATCATTAACTTAATTTATTTTGGTATTTTGTTTGATATATTAAGCAAATGCCGTTTTAAACTTAACATTTTTAAGCAACTATGCTTATATTAGACCCCATATCCTTAATATAATTACTCCAATAAAAGCAGTCGGGCAAGGATAGTTCCGTGCTGTCGCAATTCTCGATAATATAGACAAAATCGCTTCTTGAAAGACCGTTTTCGGATATGCTTTTAAAGACCGACTTTAAAATTTTATATTTTGTAAGCCTTTCGGTATCGGTACCGAGTTTTTCTACTACCTGAACTCCCGTAAGCCTTAAATTCTCGCCGTTTTCTTCAATTTCAATTCCGCCTATTCGGTCTATTATGCCCGAAACAAGGGAATAATCTGCATAAATATGATAATCGACCGAATAGCCCCTATATTCATTTTCTATATCATTTATATTATCGACAGTAATTACCGTTATGCCCGTTTTCAAAAAATCAAGATAAAAAAGCAGTCCTGTATTATCGGGCATTGACAGTAACAGTCCGCAATTTGTCGGTGTATTATTGGCATACGGTTCATCATTCTTAACCTTTTCGACATCGGTTTTTGCCTTTTCGGTTTCGGACGAAAGATAGGCATAAGAAACTCCGACAAAGAATACCACACAAATAAGACAACTTACACTTGCCTTAAAAAACCTTTTTTTCATAAAAAATCACCCATTTTGTATTTTTGCCAAAATGGGTGATTTATATTCTTTAAATGCTACTTTATTTCCGCTATTGTAACTCCGTTTTCGCCCTCTCCGAATACACCTAAACGGTACGATTTAATGTTTTTATGACCCTTAAGATACGATTGGACCGATTTTCTCAGCACTCCCGTGCCTTTACCGTGAATAATCGTAATACTTGTAATGCCCGACAAAATTGCACTGTCTATATACCTGT
This sequence comes from Ruminococcaceae bacterium UBA3710, assembly GCA_002371985.1. Lineage (GTDB taxonomy): Bacteria > Bacillota > Clostridia > Oscillospirales > Acutalibacteraceae > UBA737. Next base: position 42,040 of record DFHZ01000042.1, read on the forward strand.
CAAGTTCGAGTATCGCCTCATCACTTGCCATTCCCCGAAGGTCTATTTCGCCATTTACTTCCCTTTCCATACGGGATTTTATTCCCGTTATATTTCTTGTTTTCTTTTGTTCGGGCTTGGCATTCTTCTTCAAAAGCAGGTCGTCAAACTTAACCCACATTTTTATAGACCCTGACGAGATTTGTGCCTTTTTCTTTCTTTCATCAACATCTATTACAACTGCATCCTTGTTAAGTGAAGAAATTATAACGGTATCGCCTGTTTTCGGCGGATTTTTTAGTTTTTCGCCTATAACATTATTTTCGATAGGGTCGGCTTTTTCTTCAAGTTCGCTGATTGATTTTTTGTATAGACTTCTTGCCTTTTCGAGATTTTCGGCACTGTTCTTTGCGTTGAACTCTTTCTTTATTTCTTCAAGTTCATTAAGCAGAATTGCCGAACGGTTTCTTGCTTCATCAACAATAGCATTCGCCTTTTGACGGCTTTCTTCAATTATTTTTTTCTTTGTTACATTAAGTTCGTGTTCAATGCTGTCATATCGCTTTTTAGATGCCTCAATTTCACTTCTGAGCCTTGTAGCCGTAATTCTTTCTTCCTCGGCTTTTCGCCTTGAACTTTCAAGTTGAGAGGCAAGTCGCTCAAAGCGGATATTCTCTTCACTTAAACTCATCCTTGCCGTGTTTATTATATCTTCCGACAGTCCTAATTTTTTAGAAATTGCAAAAGCATTTGAAGAGCCCGGTATTCCGACTATCAGACGGTAGGTCGGGCGAAGTGTTTCGACATCAAATTCACAGGCGGCATTTTGCACCCTGTCTGCATCAATGGCATAGGTTTTTAGTTCCGGATAATGGGATGTAACAACCGTTTTTGCACCTTTTTTTGCAAGTTCCATTAAAATTGATTTTGCAATGGCAGCACCCTCAATAGGGTCGGTTCCGGCACAAAGTTCATCGAACAAAACAAGGCTGTTACTATCGGCATTTTCCAAAATATCCACTATATTTACCATGTGAGAAGAAAAGGTTGAAAGCGATTGTTCTATCGACTGTTCGTCGCCTATATCGGCAAAAATTTTGTCGAATATCGCTATTTCACTGCCGTCATCTGCCGGAACCATAAGTCCGCACATAGCCATAAGGCATAAAAGTCCTACCGTTTTTAGGGTTACCGTCTTTCCGCCGGTATTGGGTCCTGTTATAACCAAAGTATCGTAATCTTTTCCTACGCCCACCGTTACGGGTACAACCTGTTTTCCGTTTATTAAGGGGTGCCTTGCCCGTTTTAAATAAACAATGCCGTCGGTATTAAGTTTCGGAACGCTTCCGCCGATTTTAAAGGCATATCTCGCTTTGGCAAAAATAAGGTCAAGCGAAATTATGCTTTCAAAAGATTTTTTAACCGTATCGGAAAAATCGGAAATTTCTGCCGACAGTTCAGATAAAATTTTAGTTATCTCTTCAAGTTCTTTTATTTCAAGAACACGCATTTCGTTATTTGCTTCAACCACACTCATAGGCTCGATAAACACGGTTGCTCCCGTAGCAGAAGTATCGTGAACAATACCGCCGACCTGTGCTCTATGCTCAACCTTAACGGGAACAACATATCTGCCATCCCTTTGGGTTATAATTGCTTCCTGAAGATACTTTGCGGTAGGACCTTTGACCGTCTTATCCAAAATATCCTTGATTTTCAGAGAACAGGCAGACTTTTTCCGCCTGATATTATAAAGTTCGCTTGATGCCCTGTCGTATATCTCTTCTTCCGATTTAATAACCGAATTTATCCTGTCTTCCAGATGTTTGTTGGGATAAAGGCAGTCAAAATATGCGTCAACAGACATATTTTCGGCACCCATACAGTTTTCTCGCCAATCTTTTGCCGTTCTTATAGTTTTAAGCAAATCGCCTATATGCAAAATTTCCTTTATCGAAAGCGAGGCTTCGATTTTACATCTTTCCAAAATGCCGGGTATATTCTCATTTGCAAAAAGCGAGGGTGCGGAAAAGCGGGATATGAGTATATACGCATCTTCGGTCTCTTTCAAAAGCCTTTGCACCTTAAAAAAATCGTTAGACGGAATTAAATTCTTGGCTATTTCTTTTGCCGTCGGCGAAAGGGCATTTTCAGCCAACTTTTCTAAAACAGTATCAAGTTCAAGGGTGTTTTTATGTTTTAAAAAACTATATTTCATTCGTTTGACCTCATCTGACATCATTTAAAAATTTAAGGGTTGTAAACTTGTGGTCGGTTTGAAAAACTATATATTTTTCGGTTATATCGGATAAAATTTTTGCATCCCCGTCGGGAACTAAAAAACTATATAAATCTTTAAACTGCGAATAGACAATATGCCTCATCGCATTCATAAGTGTCTTATTAAGCGGAATGTTTGAAGTGTCTTCGTTGCATTTTGAGCAAAACAACGCACCGTTTACAATATTAAAATACATAATATCGTCCTCAAATGTACCGCATTCACCACATGCCACAAGGCTCGGGCAATACCCCGAAATTGCGGCAATTCTAAGTTCTGTTATCGCCTTAATCAAAAAGGCGTTTTTCTTTTTCTCGGTAAGAAAATAAAGCGAATTAAGTATAAGACGCAAAAATTCCTCTGCGTTTTCGTCGTTTGGCTCAAAAACTAAGCAGAGTTCACAAAAATACTGTGAAATCGCAAGTGTTTCAATATCGGAATTTGTTCCGAAAAAAAGTTTTATCGGGGTTGCTTCTGTTACTCTATATGTATCGCCTTTCTTTGAAAGGCTGAAGTTTGAATAAGAAAGAAGTCCTGTTGCCGAGCCTCGTTTCGATTTAATGTTTTTCGCTCCCGAAGCATAGGCTTTTATTATTCCGCTATCCTTTGTAAGAAGGGTTATCAAGCGGTCGGCTTCCCCCATTCTCATTTCTTTTATCACTAAGGCGTCGGTTGCCGTCTTCAAAGAACAGTTCCTCCTTTTTTGCCTTCATTTTTGCATACAAAATATAGTCTTTCGGTTTTCCGCTTACGGCAAATTTCAACCAGTAATCATTAACATCCATTTTATCAAGTCCTTCCAATTTTAATTTTTGCAAGAACTCGTAAAATATTATAGGAAATTAAAACTAATTATCTGTTACATCAAGACCTAAAGTATGAATCATTCCCCGGTTGTTTCGCCAACCCTCTTTAACCTTTATCCAAATTTTCAAGTCCGCTTTGATACCGAAAAATTTCTCAATATCTTCCCTTGCCAAGGAGCCTATTTTTTTAAGCATTGCTCCTTTTTTGCCGATAATAATTCCCTTATGTGTATCCTTTTCGCAAAAGACGGTTGCTTCCACCTCTAAAATAGGGTCGCCGTTTACGGTATCTCTTTCATAAAATCTCTCAATATCAACGGCTATGCCATGCGGAATTTCTTTGGATAAATTCCGAAGCAGTTTTTCTCTTATTATTTCGGCGACCATAACCTTTTCAGATTGGTCGGTTACTTCGTCATCGGGGAAAAAGTGCGGAGACTCTTTTTTAAACTTGTCAATCTCATTTATTAGAATATCTACTCCGCTTCCCGTCTTTGCCGACAACGGCACTACCGCCGAAAAATCATAGATGTGAGAATAAATTGTTATTAAATCTAATATTTCTTCTTTGTTTTCAAGTAAATCTATCTTGTTTATTGCTAAAACGGCAGGGATTTTTTTGTCTTTAAATCTGCCGATAAGTTCAAGTTCCGCCATAGGGATATTATCTTTATCCACCTTAAAATGCGGTTTAGCATCAATAACCAAAACGGCAAGGTCGACATCCGCCATACCTGTACTTACCGCTTTCATCATATTTTCGCCCAAAACATTCTTTGGCTTATGAAGTCCGGGTGTGTCGATAAAGACAAACTGCGTTTCTCCCTTTGTCAGAACTCCCATTATTCTCGTTCTTGTTGTTTGCGGTTTGCTTGATACAATAGCCACCTTTTGTCCGAGCATTTTATTCATAAGGGAAGACTTGCCCACATTTGAGCGTCCTACAATTGTTACAAAAACCGACTTTTCTCCCATTTTATCACCTTTCAACAGCTAATCCCATTTTTTCGAGTACCGTTTCTTCCTTTTGACGCATAATTCTTTGTTGCTCTCCGCCGTCTACATGGTCGTACCCCAACAAATGAAGCATTGAATGAACGGTTAAAAAAGCAATTTCCCGCTCTATTCCGTGTCCGTATAAATCGGCTTGTTTCTCGGCGTGGTCAACCGAAATTACAATATCGCCGAGCATATAAAACCCATTTTCGGGGTTTTTATCATAAATTCCGTCCTCGCCAAGCGGAAAAGATAATACATCGGTAGATTTATCTATGTTTCTGTATTCTTTATTTAACTTCTTAATTTGCTCGTCGTCTACAAAGGTTAATTCTATTTCTGCATTATCGTTAAAATTTTCTTCATGCAGTACCGCCCGACAAGCCTTTTTTACAAGTGCCTTTGTTTCGCTCGACACTTTTTCTTTTTTATAATTATCGGTTATATTTACCTTAACGGTCATATTTGTTTTCTGTCCTTTCGTATGCCCTGATAATATCGGTTACAAGCCTATGTCTTACTACATCTTTAGAGGTTAAATGTACCGTTTCTATCCCCTCGATATTTTTAAGAATTGAAACGGCTTGTTTAAGCCCCGATTTTTTACCGTCAGGCAAATCTATCTGCGTATCATCGCCGGTTACTACTATCTTTGAATTAAAGCCGAGCCTTGTTAAAAACATCTTCATTTGCTCTCGTGTTGTATTTTGTGCTTCATCAAGAATTATAAAACTGTCGTCAAGCGTTCTTCCTCTCATATATGCAAGAGGTGCCACCTCTATATCGCCTCGCTCGTGGCAACGGTTAAAGTTTTCCGAGCCCATCATATCAAAAAGAGCGTCGTAAAGAGGTCTTAAATACGGGTCAACTTTTTGTTGTAAATCACCCGGCAGAAAGCCGAGTTTTTCTCCTGCTTCAACGGCAGGTCTTGTCAGTATAATTCTGTTGACGGTCTTTGCTCTGAATGCCGCAACAGCGAGTGCTACCGCAAGATAGGTCTTTCCCGTTCCGGCAGGTCC
>DFHZ01000173.1 GCA_002371985.1 Ruminococcaceae bacterium UBA3710
AGAGGACATTATCAAATCATAATAAACTGCTTAAAATGTATGACGATGTTGTAGGCGTTAAAACGGGGTTTACTAAAAAGTCGGGCAGGTGCTTAGTTTCGGCATCAAGAAAAGACGGCAAATTTATAATCGCCGTAACACTAAATGATAAAAACGACTGGGCTGACCATCGGGAATTGCTTGACATAGGACTTTCGAGTGTTTCTGTAAGGGATGTTAAGTCTTACAGTAATTCTATAAACATTTTAAACGGAGAAAAACAGCGTATTGATGTATTGTCCGATAATATGAGCATTTCCGCAAACGGCGATGCTGAAATTATAACCGAAACATATCTTCCGATGTTTGTGTATGCACCTGTAAAGAATAATGATATAATAGGTTACAATGTTTTTTATTGTAACGGTAGCGAAATAGGACAGCAGGAAATAAAGTCAAGCGAAGATATAAAAATAAAGAAACAGAAAAAAACAGAAAAAATAATGCAAATATTTATTTGTATATTCAGGAGTATAAATGAAAGACAATAAGGAAAGACTGCAAAAGTTTTTATCGGAATGCTCGGTAGCCTCAAGGAGAAAAGCCGAGGAACTTATCCTTGAGGGGAAAGTAAAAGTTAATGGCAAAGTAGCGACATTAGGCGACAAAGTTGACCCTAAACGGGATAAGGTATTTGTTCGTGGAAAACGAGTTATTCCTGTTTCCAATAAGGTTTATATTATGCTACATAAGCCGAGGGGTTTCGTTACAACAATGAACGATGAACTTGACAGAAAGTGCGTAAATGATTTAGTAAAAGATGTAGGTGTTAAGGTTTTCCCGGTCGGAAGACTCGATAAAAACTCCGAAGGTTTGCTTATTATGACTAATGACGGTGAACTTGCAAATAAACTGACCCATCCGTCAAGTCATGTTAATAAAACATACCGTGTAACGGTTGGCGGAAGTGTGGACGACGAAAAACTCGAAAAACTTTCAAACGGAACTATTGTACTTGATGAAAAGCCGGTGCTTCCATGTGATGTTTTTGTTGCCGACAGAAAAGCCGACAGAACCGTCCTTATATTTATTATAAGCGAGGGCAGAAACAGACAAATAAGAAGAATGTGCGAAGCGGTAAAACTTGATGTTTTAAGGCTTAAACGCACCGAAATAGCCGGTGTTAAACTCGGTATGTTACCGCAAGGGTCGTGGCGACCTCTTAACGAAAGAGAACTTCAAAGATTAAACGGGATAGGAAAAGAGGCAGTGAAATGATTACACTATTACCCGAAAAAGAAAAAAATACTGTCAAAAAAATATTTGACAGTAAAAATATAGAATATACCGATAACTCGGGTTGCGTTACGGCAAAATTCGGAGAGGAAGTTCTCGGAATGTGCCTTTATTATCTTGACAAAAAAAGTATGACTATATTACACATTGAGCCGACCGACGATATTATGTTGCTTGACGGAATTTTGAGAAGTACAATTCATGTCGCTACAGAAAATTTCGTCCTCGATGTCAGATACGGTGAAAAAACAGATGAAAGAATATTTGAAAAATTGGATTTTATCAAGGATAAAACCACAAGAAGTTTAGATGTTGATAAACTCTTTAAGGGTTGTAATTGCCACAAAGAAAAGGGTTGATAAAAAAACTCTTGCAATATCATATTATTTATGATATTATATATTTTACGAAATAATGAAATTATAAGAGCCAAAGGCTTTGGAGGTTAAAATAATGGGTATATGGGAAATACTTTTAGGAGTAGCAGTTATCATAGTTTCTCTTGTTATTATTGCTGTTATTCTTTTACAGCAAGGTCATAGAGCAGGTATAAGCGGTGCTATTTCCGGCGGTGCTGATACATTTCTTTCTAAAAATAAGGCTCGTACTTTCGATGCAGTTCTTGCTCGTTTTACAAAGTATATTGCTATTTTGTTCTTTGTTCTCGCCATTGTTGCAAATTATTTGGCACTTAAAGGTTAATAATTTATATTTGTAAAAATCAAAACACCGACCGAAATTTCTTCGGTCGGTGTTTTTCAGTTTTCAGAATAGAAAGCGGTTATAATTGCATTTATCAACGAATTATTGTCGGGTGTAAATTCTGCAAATTTGCCGTTTTGAACCATTTCGCCCTCTATTGTTTCATATTCAAATATATTTCCTATATCTCTTGTAAGACAAGCGGTTGCAAGGTAAGATATTTGAGAAAATGATAAATCGGTGCTTATAAAGGGTATCATAGTGTCGTAATATAGTTTTAACTTTGTGAAATCAGTTAATATCTGATTTCCGGCGGTTGAGGCAAAGGCGGATAAAAATTGCTTTTGTCTTTGAAGCCTTTTAGTGCTTCCGTCTAAGGTTTCTGTACGGTCTTGAATGTAAACCCTCGCATTCTTGCCCTTTAGCAAAAGACTTTCTCCAACAGAGCATTTTCTGTCGTTGTAGGTTACACTTTCAATGGCAGTAAGCGGAACGCCGCCTATTTTGTTAGTTATTACTTCTACACCGTCAAGGTCAATCGCAACATAAGAACTTATATTTATTCCCATAAGATACCGGCTGACCGATGTCTTTACATTTTCGCAGGATTTAGCGGCATCGTTGCCGTATGCAAAAGCCAAACATATTTGCTCGAAGTTAGTTCCTACAAATTTGCCGTCTTTAGAATAGGCATTTACATCGACCATAGTTTCTCTCTGAATGGGGATAAGTTTGATTTTTTTAGTGCTTGTATTTATAGCGGCAACGAATATGGAATCGGCTTGTCCGTTTTTGCCGTAACCGAGATTATTGCCTATCCTTTCTTTATCAATTCCCATAAACAGTATTGATACAACATCCTTATTCAAAGAGTAATTCTTACCGTTATAGGTGATTGAGTCTTCGTCAATCTCCAAACCGTCAACTTCGGATGCTGCAATATTCTTATCGTTTTTATGGAACTGCATTTTGCCGTGGTGATAAAGAATAAAATAAGTCAAAAGCAAAGCACTTATAAGTGCGAGGATAACCAAAAGAACAATAATAATTATTCTTTTGGTCTTTTTTTGTTTTTGAGGCATTAAATCACACCCTAATTTGATAATTCGTAACCACCAACGGGGCGAATTTTGAGCGGAACAAATGAGCCTTTTCCAAATACATTTTCAATCATTTCTCTATAACCTGAAAGCATATCATTCGGTATATAGCACTGAATAGTTCCGGCAAAACCGCCACCGTGAACACGACAAGCACCTTTATCACCGAGATAGTGCTTTGTTATAGCGATTGCAAGGCAAAGTCCCTGTTCCCTGATATTTGAAGTTGAGTAAAGATTTTGCAGGTATTTATATGACGATTCGCCCGATTCGTTTACAAGGTTCAAGAAGGTATCAAAATCAGTATTTTTAAGAGCAATTTTTTGTTCTTCGACCCTTTTGCTTTCGTTAAAGAAGTGGAATGCACGAAGTACGGCTCTATCACCGCAAGATTTGCGAAGACTTCCTATTTGCTCATAAAATTCTTTTTCGTCAACATTTCTAAGATGTTTTTTGCCACCCAAAAATTCGCTTACTGCTTTCATTTCGGATGTAATATCTGCATAATCGCCCGTTAAATCAGCGTGATTTCCGCCCGTGTCAACAACGCAAAGGGTATATCCCGACTTTGAAAAATCAACATTTATTTTTTCAACAATCGGGTTGGTGGGGTCGAAGAAATCGGCATAGGTAAAACCACCGACGCTACTTGCCATTTGGTCAAGCAGACCGCAAGGCTTTCCGAAATATTCGCTTTCGGCAAATTGAGAAAATTTAGCAATGGTAACCGCATCAACTGCATTTTCGTTGTAGATACCGTTTATGAGATTTGAAACCAATACTTCAAAAGCGGCTGAAGAAGAAAGCCCCGAACCTTTAAGTACATTAGAGGTTGTATATGCGTCAAAACCGCCTATTTTGTAACCTTTGTTCTTGAATGCGGCACAAACACCTCTTATAAGTGCGGCAGACCTGCCTTTTTCCTCGTTAAGCATAGAAACATTGTCAAGTTCAATAACATCCATAGGGAAGCCTTCGCTTCTTATACGAATGATATTTTCATCATTTGCACTTGCTATTGCTATGACATCAAGGTCAACACTTCCTGCAAGAACGCAACCGTGCTGATGGTCGGTATGGTTTCCGCCGACTTCAGTTCTGCCGGGTGCTGAAAACAGGCGAATATTGTCCCTTTCGCCAAAAAAAGATGTAAAGGAATCAACTGCCTTTAAGTATCTGTTTCTTGCGGTTTCTGTATTGCCGTAAAGCAATTCAAAATCTTTATCAAAACCGCCTGAAATTATTTTTTCCTTTAATTCGGTATTATTCATTTTTTTCACCTTGAAATTATAATTTTGAAACAATATCTAAAGTATCTCTTGCAATAGCAAGTTCCTCGTTAGTCGGAATAACAAAGACATCCACACCGCTGTCAGGTGTTGAAATTTTAACTTCTTTACCTCTTAATTTGTTTTGTTCCTTGTCAATTTTAACATTAAGGAATTTTAAGTTTTCGCAGACATATTCACGCAGTTCAGGGTCATTTTCACCGATACCGCCGGTAAATGCTATTGCATCAACGCCGTTCATAGCGGCAATGTACTGACCTACAAATTTAAGAATTTGATAGCGTTGCATATCTATTGCAAGTTTTGCTCTTTCGTTTCCGTTTTCAGCAGCGGCACAAACATCACGGTTGTCGTTTGAAACACCCGAAACACCGAGCATACCCGATTTTTTGTTGCAAATTGTATTTATATCCGATGCGGAAAGATTTTCTTTTTCTGCGATGTAGGTTAAAGCGGATGGGTCTAAAGTTCCGCTTCTCGTTCCCATCATAAATCCGTCAAGCGGGGTAAAGCCCATTGAGGTATCAATGCAAACACCGTCTTTAATAGCGGTAATTGAACAACCGTTTCCGAGATGGCAGGTGATAATCTTCAAATCTTTCTTATCCTTGTTTTCAAGAATTGCAACACGGTCGGATACAAAATGGTGGGATGTACCGTGAGCACCGTATTTACGAACCTGATACTTTTCGTAATATTCATACGGCAAAGCATACATATATGCTTTTGGCGGCATTGTCTGATGGAAAGATGTATCAAAAACAACAACCTGAGGAATTTTTTCTCCGAATGTTTTAATACAAGCCTTGATAGCGAGAACATGAGCCGGATTATGAAGCGGTGCCATAGCACCCAAATCGGAAATATCCGAAAGCACCTTATCGGTAACAAGGCAAGAACCCTTGAATATTGCACCGCCTTGTACTATGCGGTGTCCGATAGCCGAAATTTCATCAAAAGAGTCAATAACCTTTGCTTCTGATTTTGTCATTGCATATACAACAGCCTCAAATGCTTCGCTATGGGTTGGCATAGGAGTTTCGGCTTCGTATTTTCTGCCGTCCGCCGACTTATGAGAAATACAACCTGTTACACCGATGCGTTCACAAAGACCTTTTGCAATTACCTGTTCGTTATCCATATCAATTAACTGATACTTTAAGGATGAACTTCCTGCATTTACAACAAAAATTTTCATAATGTTCTCCCTTTTCTAAACATTTTTATTGAAGAGTGTAAAATTATATGTTAGAATAATTTTACAATTTGACTTACTGACAGTAAGTTTTATTTAACTAATATATAATACAATATTCTCAAACTTTTTTCAAGTGCTTTTTAGGAGGTGCAGATGTTGGCAACGGTAGGCATTATAGCGGAATTTAATCCTCTTCATAACGGGCATAAAAAACTGATAGATTTTGCAAAGTCTATCGGAGATACGGTTGTTTGCGCTATCAGCGGAAATTTTGTTCAAAGAGGGGATACTGCCCTTTTTTCAAAACAGAAAAGAGCCGAAATGGCACTGCTTGTTGGTGCGGATGTAGTTTGCGAAATGCCCTGTCTTTGGTCGATGTCTACCGCAATGAATTTCGCACTTTGCGGAGTTTGGCAACTTTATTCTTTAGGTGTAGATACAATAGTTTTCGGGAGCGAATGCGGAAATATTGATATTTTAATAAAAACCGCCGAAGTTTTAATGTCTGAAGATTTTTCAAAAAAAGTAAACGAAAAGATTAAGGACGGCATTACATTTGCAGCCGCAAGAAATATTGTTGCAAAGGAACTCGGCGTACCAGATAATATTTTAGAAAAGCCTAATAATAATTTAGGCGTAGAATATATTATTGCATCTAAACGAATGTCGCTTAATATAAAATTTGAAACTTTAAAGCGTTTCGGCGAGGAACACGATAGTTTAAGCGATGCACCGAATTTTGTATCCTCTTCATTTATAAGACAAAAAATAATTTCGGGCAATATTGCATATACCGAAAGATTTATGCCTTTAGCCGTTCGTGGGATAATTGACGATACAATGGTATCTGATATAGGAAGAATGGAACGCACTATACTCGGAATTTTGAGGACTAAAACAATCGAAGATTTTAGAAATTTGCCCGATTTGAGCGAGGGAATAGAAAATAAACTCTTGTTTTCAATAAAGGTTGCAACAAGCCTCGATGAATTGTATAATATGATTAAGTCGAAAAGGTATACGCTTTCTCGCATAAGAAGACTTTGCCTTGCGGCGGCACTTGGCTTTGATAAGGACTTTTTTATGAAAAAACCGCCTTATGTAAGAGTTTTGGGTGTTTCTAAAGAAGGCGAAAAACATCTTAAAAGTTTACCCGATAAAGAAAATATAATCGTTCGGGTGTCTGATATTAAGCAGTTAGGAGAAAACGCAGGAAAGGTTTTTGAAACCGAGTGTATTGCGACCGATTTGTACGGTCTTTCTTTTAAAACTCCGACCGAATGCGGTCTTGAGTATAAGTATAAATTTTTAAAAACGGAGAATGTGAAATGATTACGGTAAAAAATGCAGGAACTTATAAAGATTACGGAAATGTGCTGTCTGTTTCAAACGGAACGGTTGAAGCCCTTGTTACTACCGATTTGGGACCTCGTGTTATTTTCTATGGGTTTATCGGCGGACAGAATTTTATGAATGACAACCGCCCGTATTTCGGTACAAAAACCGACGAAGCATACGAGAAGCACTTCGGTAAAGGCACATTTTGGGAGAATTTAGGCGGTCATAGAATTTGGATTTCCCCCGAAAGTTATCCCGAAACATATAACCCCGATAATTATTCTGTTGATTATGAAATTACACAAAGTGGTGCTGTATTTAAACCGAGAGCCGAGGTTGCAAACGGTGTAAAAAAAGAACTCGAAATTGTAATGAGTGATAGCGGAACCGATATGCAGGTTATTATGAGGGTTACCAACATATCAAATGAGAATAAAGATTTTGCAATTTGGGGACTTTCTGTTTCTGCAACCGGAGGCACTGCAATTATTCCTATGAACACCAATGATACCGGTCTTCTTTCTAACAGAATTATATCAGTATGGCCTTATACAGATTTAAGCGACGATAGAATTTATTACGGGAAAAAGTATATTACTCTTCGCCAAGATACGGCAAAGACTTCGCCTATAAAACTCGGTTTTGATTTGAATTGCGGAAAAATTCATTATGTTTTAGGCGATGAAGTATTCACCAAATCTTATGAAACCCTACATCCTACCGCAAAATACCCTGACGGAGGATGCTCATTTGAAACATACGACTGTGGCGGTTTTATAGAACTTGAATCGTTAGGCGAATTAAGAGCGGTAAAACCGAAAGAAACGAGTGTTTTAACCGAAAACTGGAGTATAACAAAGAAACCTTGCGAGGTCGATTTCAGAAACGATGTTTCGATAGAAAATTTTTGCAGTAAACTTTAATACACAATTATAGTAAATCCCCACGAAGTAGCACTTCGTGGGGATTTTGTATAAAGTATATTTTATTATCCGAAGAATTTGTCGTGAACAACGGTTAATGCCTTATCGGCATACTTTTCGTCAATGATAACAGAAATCTTAATTTCGCTTGTTGAAATCATTTGGATATTGATTTGATTATCATACAATGCTTCAAACATTTTAGACGCAACACCCGGATGGCTTTCCATACCTGCACCTACGATTGAAACTTTGGCAACATTATTTGAGCATTTAATGCTTTCAAATTCGAGATTTTCTCTGAAAGAATCAATAGTTCTCATAGCATTTTCACTTTCCGACCGCTTAACGGAAAATGAAATATCCTTTGTTCCGTCTCTGCCGACAGATTGCAGAATCATATCAACTTCTATTTTGTTTTGGGCGAGAGCATTAAACAACTTGAATGCAATTCCCGGGTTATCTTTAAGTCCGATAACCGAAATAATAGAAACATCCATATCTTTTGCTACGCCTCTGATTAGTATTTTCTCCATTTTTACTTTCTCCTTAACTATAGTACCTGGTTTTTTTTCAAGACTTGAAAGAACCTCAAGTTCAACATTATGCTTTTTAGCCATTTCAACCGAGCGGTTATTCAGCACCTGAGCACCTAAGGTTGCAAGTTCAAGCATTTCGTCATAGGTAATTTCGTCGAGTTTCTTTGCAAACTTAACTTTTCTCGGGTCTGATGTGTAAACTCCGTCAACATCTGTATAAATCTGACATCTGTCAGCCTTCATTGCTGCGGCAATCGCAACAGCACTTGTATCGGAACCGCCTCGACCGAGGGTGGTTAAATCGTCATATTTATCAATTCCCTGAAATCCGGCAACAATAATAATTTTTTTCTTATCGAGTTCGTTTTTCATTCTTTCGGTATTGATATTCTTTATTCTCGCAATGCAGTGGTTAGAGTCGGTGTTGAAACCTGCCTGCCAACCGAGAAGAGAGATAACCGGATAACCGAGTTTTTCAATAGCCATAGCAAGAAGCGAAATTGAAATTTGTTCACCTGCTGTAAGCAGTACATCCATTTCACGCTTGGAAGCACCTTTCGGGTTAATTTCTCTTGCTTTTGCGATAAGGTCATCGGTAGTATCGCCTTGGGCGGAAACTACAACAATAACATCGTTGCCTTTTTTATAATCCTCAACGATTATATTGGCAACATTGAATACTCGTTCGGCATTTGCAACTGATGAACCACCGAACTTTTTTACATAAAGGGACATATATATAAACCTCCAAAACTAATCAATCGTATGCAAAACCTTAATTTCATCGGCTTTGATTAAATTTATTTTTTCCATAAGTTTGCTTTCGAGTTCTTTCTTTGTAAGGAAAGCAATTCCGTCGTTGTTTTTGGTCTTAATCATTGATATATCTTCGCCAAACAACGAAATAATATTTTCAAAGAGTTCATTATAGTTATTGCTTTTAGCACATACATACAGTATACACTCTTCGTCAAAATTTTCAACATAGGAATTAAAACTGTCTTCCCAATAAAGGTACTTTCTTGCATTTATATGCTTTGCACAGTCAATAACATCCGCCACAACTGCCGAAGCAGTCGGCATTTTTCCCGCACCTTTTCCGTAAAAAACAACCTCGCCTACGGCATCACCTGTAACCGAAACGGCATTAAATACACCGTTGACACTTGAAAGGATATTATCCCCTTTTACAAGAGTAGGTCTGACATTTGCGGTAATATTCCCGTTTGGAAGTTTTTTAGCGGAAGCAATCAGTTTTATTACATATCCGAAATTATCGGCATACTCTATATCATCTAAATCGATGTTGGTAATTCCCTGTGTATTAACCTGCTCGGGATAAACATGCTTTTTGAATGCAAGAGAAGCCAAAATACAGATTTTTCTACAAGCATCATGGCCCTCAATATCGGCAGCAGGATTTTTTTCTGCAAAGCCGTTTTCTTGTGCAAGTTTGAGGGCTTCGTCAAAATCCATACCGTCCACTATCATTTTATTTAAAATATAATTTGTTGTTCCGTTTAAAATTCCTTTGATTTCGGTAATTTCATTAGCGGAAAGGCAGGTAACAAGCGGTCTTAAAATCGGAATACCGCCCCCGACACTTGCTTCAAAAAGAAAATTGGCATTGTTTTGCTTGGCAATTTTAATAAGTTCGGCACCTTTAGTTGCAACCAATTCTTTATTGGATGTTACAACACTTTTTCCTTTTTGAAGGCACTTTTTAACAAAATCAAAGGCAGGATTTATTCCGCCCATAACTTCAATGACAATTTTAACTTCGTCGTCCTCTGCAATAATATTAAAATCGTCTATAAACTTTTCGGAATAGGGAAGACCGTCAAATTTTCTTAAGTCTAAAATATATTTGACATTTATTTGTTCTTTTGCAGCGTCAGCAATTCGGTCTTGTTCGTTTATTAGGATTTCAGCAACGCCCGAACCTACGGTACCGTGCCCCATTATAGCAACATTTATCATATTTTCCTCGCTAAATAAATTTTACATTAAGTACACCGTCGGCACTTTTTATCATTCTGAATAATTCTTCAGGTTGAACAAGCAGATGGTCTACATTGACGGTGAGTGAAACCGGTGCTTGTCCGTCCATAGGAGCACCTTGGTTTATTGTTATAATATTTGCCCCGTTATCGGAAAGAATTTTAGTCATCGAAGAGAAAACACCCGATTTATCGGATAAAGTGGCTTTAATTTTGATGGTTTGATTATTTGTATCATTGAGTTTAAAAACATAGTCTTTGTACTTATAAAAAGCACTCCTTGAAATTCCTACGGTTTTAACTGCTTCTGAAACATTTTTTGCCTTGCCGCTTGCAAGAAGTTCCTTTACTTCAATGGTATTTTCAAAAACAGGCGGTAAAACTTTCGTGTTGACAATAAGTAAATAGTTTTTCAAAATTTGTCCTCCTATAAAAAACACTGTACCTGATTATACTACAACTTTTATAAAATGTCAAATACTTTTTTAATTAAATAATCTTTGTCAAACTAAAATATAATTCATAGTATATTGTAGGAATTGTGTTGTTTTCCAAAGGGGTTGACGATAAATTGGAACACAAATTCGTAATTGGCAGTATTACCTATGCGATAAGAGGTAGAGATATTTTAAGAAACAACGGTTTTAAGGCTCGTGTTGAACGAAAAACATCTGAATATAAAAGCGGATGCGGATATGCCGTTGTATTTGAAGGCGACCTTGAAACGGCAGAGAGAATACTCAAAAATGCCAATATAAAAATAACAAAAACAATTTAGATTTTTGCTGTTCCCCTTAGGGGGAACGGCTTTTTGTTAGCAGAGTTAAGGAGTGATTTTTTTGATATATCTTGACAACGCCGCAACAAGCGGTATAAAACCGCAAACGGTTATAAACGCGGTCGAAAGGTCAATGAAACTTTTGTCGGCAAATCCCGGAAGAGGGGGACACAAACCGTCAGTAACGGTCGCTACGGAAGTGTATAAAGTAAGAGAAAAAATAAGCAATTTTTTTAATGCTTCGGGTCCGCAAAATGTTGCTTTTTGTGCTAACTGCACGCATGCAATCAATTTTGTTATTAAGGGCGTACTAAACGAAAACGACCATGTAATTATATCGGATTTGGAGCATAATGCGGTTTTAAGACCTCTTAACAAAACCGTGAAAGATTACTCAAAAGCAACCGTATTCTTTGACGATAACAAAAAAACTCTGGAGAGTTTCAGGTCACTTGTTAAGGATAATACAAAAATGATAATCTGCACTGCGGCATCTAATGTTACAGGTAGAGTGTTGCCGTTAAAGGCAATAGGGGAGATGTGCAAAGAAAAAGGGATTTTGTTTGCGGTTGACGCAGCACAAGGCGGTGGCGTAATACCGATAGACATTAAAGAAATGAATATTGATTATCTCTGCCTTGCACCTCATAAAGGCTTTTTTGCACCTATGGGGACAGGAGTTCTTATCGCCGAAAAGCCTATAAATAATACGATTATAGAGGGCGGAAACGGTATGAATTCCTTAAGTGTTAATCAAAATACCGATTTGCCTGAAGGCTTTGAAAGCGGAACGGTATCTGTTCCGAATATTATGGGAATAGGAGCCGGAATAGATTATGTAAACAAAATCGGAAGAGAAAAAATATATGTAAAAGAAATGCGGATAATAAACGAATTTTACGATCATTTGTCAAAGAATGATAAAGTAATACTTTATACTCCCCGTCCGAAAATAGGCGAGTTTGCACCGGTACTCAGTTTTAATGTTTCGGGTAAAAGTTCGGAAGAAGTTGCGGACTTTTTGGATAAAAACGGTATTGCCGTAAGAGGAGGTTTTCATTGCTCCTTATGTGCTCACGAAAAACTCGGAACAGCAGATGTCGGAGCAGTAAGACTCTCGCCCTCGTTTTCTCTTACACAAAATGAATTGCTAAGGAGTTTGGCGGTATTTAAAAAATTTTAAAAAAATATTGAAGAGTTTTTTTCGATGTGTTATTATATATACGGATAATTATGCCTAATTTATATATAATGCTAACGAAAAAGGAAGATGAAAAGTGTCGGGATTGTTCACCACATTCTATAATAGCCTGTATTCTATATGGAACCAGATAGTCTATGTCATTTCAAATATTCGTGTTTTTGATATTATTGATATTATCGTTGTTGCTTTCCTGATTTACAGAACCTTAGTTTTTTTGAGGGAAACAAGGGCAGGACAACTTGTTAAAGGTATAGCCGTTTTGCTTATAGTTTATGCCCTTGCAAGTTGGTGGAAACTTGCAGTTCTTCAGTGGGTTTTGTCGGTTGTTTTCAATTCTGCAATCGTTGTATTTGCCGTTATTTTTCAGCCTGAAATTCGTAGATTGCTCGAAAGGGTCGGTCAAACAAAGTTTGGTGTTACGAAAACTTTAGGCGAACGGGACGAGCAACTTTATAACTGTATAAACAGCATAGGAAAAGCCGCAAGGGATATGCAAAAATCAAAGACGGGTGCTTTGATAGTTTTCGAGCGAAAAACACAACTCGGAGAAATAATAAATACCGGCACTGTTATTGATGCGGAAACCTCGGCATCTATGGTAAGCAACATTTTCTATCCTAAGGCTCCGCTTCACGACGGTGCTATGATAATAAGGGACGGAAGAATACATGCAGCAGGGTGTATTCTTCCTCTTACACAAAGCAATATTTTTTCTTCCGAACTCGGGACAAGGCACCGTGCGGCGATCGGTATGACCGAAAATTCCGATGCGGTAGTTTTAGTAGTTTCCGAAGAAACAGGAAACATATCTATTGTAAAAAACGGAGAAATCAAGCGAGATTACAACGGTGTTTCCGCTACCGAAGAACTGATAAAACTGCTTATAGAACCCGAAATAGAGGAGAACGATAACAAGGTTATTTCCGCGTTAAAAATTTTTGCTCCAAAATCTAAAAAGAAAAAAGAAAAATCTGCCGAAAGTGAGGAAAAAACGGATGAAAAAACCGATAATTGATTTGAAAAAACTCATCTACAATAAAAGATTCCTCATAACTTTATCGGTTATTATTTCGGTTGTTGTATGGTTTGTTGCAATGGTAGAAAGAAACCCGATAAGGGAACAGACTTTTTCCGATGTTTCGGTATCTGTTTCGGTTGAAAATACCTCGGCTCAAAGTTTGGGACTTGGCATTGTTTCGGATGTTTCTTCTTATAAATTTACCGTAAAAATCAGTGGACCCAACTATATAGTAAGCACCATTAAGAACACCGATTTTATTCTTTCGGCTTCGGTTGACGAAGTTAATGCACCGGGCACATATTCTCTTGATGTAACGGGGAGCAGAAACAGTTATGTATCGGGATATAATTTCGTATCTATCGAACCGTCTACTATTGATGTAACCTTTGACTATTTTGATACAAAAACTTATAAAATCACTCCTAAAATCGTCGGTGTGAGTGCATCCGAAGGTCTTGTTGCCGAAACTCCGATTGTAAGCAACAAAGATCAGGAAACTATCACAATCAAAGGTCCGAGAGAAATACTCAATAAGATTTATTCTGTTGGTGCATTGACGGAACTTTCTAAAAATACGGTGCTTTCTTCTTCACAAACCTATGATTCGGATATAGTTCTTTACGACGAAAACGGCGATATATTATATCGCTATGAATCCGGCGGAAGTATATTTGATTCAGAAGATAAAAAAATTGAAAGCACGCCGCTTACTTTAAGTTTTACATCCATTAAAATTACTCAACCGATATCTAAAAAGGCAACTTTTGATGTTAATATCAACTTTACAAACATTCCTTCGGGAATAGATATATCGGGCATTTTGTCTCCTTCTGTTGACCATAGACAGGCGACCGTTTTAGGCTCACCCGAAGTAGTTGAAAAGATGCAGTCTATCGAACTTTCAGCCATTGATTTTAAAGATATATCTGCATCCTCAACGGGAGAATTTGAGGTTACACCATCACTCCCTGAAGGTATCAAACTTGTCGATAACATCGAATACTTTAAGGTTAAACTTGATTTAAGCAATTTAGCGGAAAAGACATTTAATATAACCGATATTAAGTATAACGGTCTTTCTTCGGGACTTTCTGCAAAATCGTCCACAGTTAAGAATGTTAAAATTTGCGGACCTAAAAGTGTAATCGAAAAACTCAAATCGTCGGATATATATGCCGAAATTGATTTGAGCGATAAAACCGCAGGTGAGCATACATCAGAAGTGTCAATCAAGTCTTATTCATATTCGGATATATGGCAGGTAGGAAGTTATTCGTCTTCGGTTACAATCTCAAATAAATAATAACAAGTACCACCCCGAAGCATATAATGTATCGGGGTGGTATTTATGACTTTAACGGTACTTATTGTTATTTTATCTGTATTTGCTATTTTGGGGATAACTGAATTTATACATAATTTGTATTATTCATTTCTTTCTGCCGAAGGTAAAGAAAATGCTGCAAACCTGATAGTTTTGAAAGAGGAAACCGCCATAGAGCAAATAAAACTTGCTTTATTTGAGTATAGTTGGTACGGTCTTTCGCATACAGGTAAGATTATAGCAGTATATGATAATCTGTCTTTTGAAACCCTTGAAATAATTAAGGATATTGTAAGAGAAAACGAGATTATCCTTGTGCCTACAGAGTATGTTAAAAATGTTATAAATGCTGTTTTTTAGATAGGAGCAAAATGAAAACACAGGAAAAAATTGAGGGAATAGTTGAAAAAATTACATTTTTTAATGAGCAGAACGGTTATACGGTTGCATCTGTCAGGTCGGGTAATACACGCATAACCGTTGTTGGCATTTTACCCTTTTTGAACGAGGGTGAAACAGCCGTATTTTACGGTAATTTTATAGTTCACCCTACATACGGTGAACAGTTTTCTGCCTCATCTTTTGAAAGAATTGCTCCAAAAACCGTAGGAGCAATTCTTCGCTATCTTTCAAGCGGAATAATAAGGGGAGTAGGTCCTGCAACTGCCGGAAGAATAGTAGAAAGATTTGGAGCCGACTCATTAAACATTATTGCCGACGACCCGAAACAACTTGCACTTATAAAGGGAATAAGCCTCGAAAAAGCGACCGCTATTTCGGAAGAATATAATAAGCAGTACGGCGTAAGAGATATAATGTTTTTGCTGTCTCCTTATGAAGTTACAACCGAACTTTGCGTAAATATATTTAAAAAAATGGGTAGCGATGCTTGTGAAATCATTAAAACAAACCCTTATGCCCTTTGCGACGAAGAAATAGGTTTTTCGTTTGAAAAGGCGGAAAAGATAGCAAGTGATTTCGGAATATCTAAAGACAGCGAAATGAGGATAGGAGCAGGTATACTTTATATTTTAAGAAAGAATTTGGGTAACGGTCATACCTGTTTGCCGAAAAATAAAATAATACCGGTAGCCGTACAAATGCTCGAAAGTGATTATTTAAGAGTAGAAGCGGTTACGGATAAACTTGAGGAAAATTTAAAAATAATATCAAAGAGGGTATCGGACACCGTATTTTTAGCATTGCCTGATTATATTTATGCAGAAGAACATATCGCCGCTAAACTTTTGGCACTTAACGAAAATGCACCTCGCTTGCCCGATGCAAATGACCTTGAAATAGACTATATAGAAAACAAGAATAACATTAAATTTGAAAATGTGCAAAGACAAGCGGTGAAAAAGGCACTTGAAAACGGGGTTTTTGTTTTAACCGGCGGACCCGGAACGGGGAAAACGACCACACTTAACGCAATTATCGGACTTTTTGAAATGCGGAATTTGAGTATCTCTTTGGCTGCTCCTACGGGTAGGGCGGCAAAGAGAATGACAGAACTTTGCGGAAAAGAGGCTAAAACTCTGCACAGACTTTTAGAGGTCGGTTGGGACGATAAAGAAAAGGCAAAGTTTTCAAGGAATGAGAATAATCCGCTTGAAAGCGATGTCGTAATTATAGACGAAACATCTATGGTTGATGCGTTGCTTTTCGATAGTCTTTTAAAGGCCCTTCGCCCTACGGCAAGACTTGTTCTTGTGGGGGATGCAAAGCAGTTGCCGAGTGTTTCGGCGGGAAATATACTTAATGATATTATTGAAAGCGAAAAATTCTCCGTTGTAACCCTTAATAAGGTTTTCAGACAGGCAAAAACGAGCGAAATTGTCAATACCGCTCATTCGATTATAAACGAAACACCGATAGATTTTTCAAATAAAAGCGAAGACTTTTTCTTTATTCATAAGAATGACGGTTTTGATGTAGTTGATACGATAACCGAACTTTGCCATACAAGACTTCCTGCAAAGTATAAATTCGATGCGGTAAAAGATATACAAATAATCTGTCCGTCAAGAATGTATGAAACAGGGGTCAGCAATATAAACAATGTTCTTCAGTCTGTGCTTAACCCGAATAAAAAGAATTTGCCCGAAATATTTAACAGGGGTGTTGCTTTTCGGGTAAACGATAAGGTTATGCAGATTAAGAATAACTATGAT
>DFHZ01000103.1 GCA_002371985.1 Ruminococcaceae bacterium UBA3710
TATCCCGCTCTTTTTCTGTCTTTTCTTCCCGATATGATCCGCCAAGTTTGGCGGATTAGAACTCCCGCTTTTATTTTGTTTATTCCGCCGGATGTCATCCGGCTTTTGCTTCTTTTTCCTCCCGATACTATCCGCCAATGGCGTTAAGTGCGCTGATTAAAAAATGCGGTATGGAACGTCGGCTATCATGTTTATTGTTTATTGCATCGTGAATGGAGCTACGCTCAGTTCTATTTTCTTGGTATATGAGTTGGGTAGTATTGTGGAGATCTTTTTTGTCACCGCCGGCGCCTTCGCTGTATTGGCTATCGTCGGGTCGTTTACGAAAAGGGACCTCAGTCGAATGGGGACTTTCCTTATTTTTGCCGTGTCGGGCCTTATTATCGCTTCGATTGTAGGGATGATTCTCGGCCGTCCGGAGAACATCTGGATGTCCGCCATCGGCGTACTGATTTTTGCCGGCTTAACGGTCTATGATGCCGAAAATAAAATTATAAGTTGGCAGCATAAAATCAATATGAAGTGTTGCCGTAGCAAGTGAAGTAATGGTGGGCTCCTTTGCCTGCCATTTTTTTTGTATATAAGTCATCATTTATTTTTAGACTGCTTATAGGTATGTATTCATCAATAGGTCAAAAATAGGCTGCGATCCCTCTGATTGATTAAGTTGTTTACGCGGCTTCCCAAGCCATATACTGCGCAATCCCAAACGAATTTAAATATAGAGCATAGATTCATGAAAACTGTAACTCGATAAATATCAATCGATTATATCGGTTTTAGCCTAATATTTGACCTGTGCGCCCAAAATAACCCATAAGTCTATAAGTCGTGTATAAAAAAAACGCTCGGCCTGTATGACCGAGCGAAAAAAGTTGCCTATTATTTTTTCTTCTTAGACAATATGTCTATAATGTCAGTGGCTAATTTTGTTTCTTTTTCGAAGTTCTTTTGGGTACCAGATTTGCCATCTAACGATTTACTACCATCGATTACAACTACGAAATAAGTATCAATTGCGGAAAGAACCACTTCTCTATACTCGGAGTTTATTTGCCAAATGCCCGAACTTACTTCATATTCTTGTTTTACTTTTTTGGGTACTGGGAAATAAGTGTTGCCATTCAACTCAAAATCATCAATAACGAAATATGCATTTATTTTATCGTTCTGACTTTCTTCAAATGATTTATCTGCTTGAATCTTTATATTATTGGCAATAGTGGCACCGTTACTTAATTTAATATCAGTTAAATAATAGGATGTTAAAACTTTTTGAAGTTCTGCTTCTAATGTAACAACTTGCTTTTTGTCGTTTTCAAATGTCATCCTTATACGCTTTCCACAATAACTTTTCGGGATACGGAAAGTGTATGATGCAGTATGGAATTTTTTATTCAATTTCTTTGCAATTTCACCAAAATCTTCTGCATGAATAAGTTCAGGAGCACTCTCCCTTCCTTGCGAAGAAAAGCGGAGACAATCCATATACAAGCTTAGCATTTCTTCGTATTTATCTTGCGAAACGTTGCGTTTGAGATCTTTAATATCGTCTCCTTCGTATAGCATGGGATATACTTCGAACAAGTTTTTGTGGAATAATCCCATGGCCTGTTTTAATTTCCGCTGAACACGTTTTTTGTATTGTTCAGGAGTGCGATTAAACAAAATGCGTTTTTCATTCTTTGCTACTTGAGGAGAAGCATTGTCCAAACCATCTGTCAGCAAGAAAATATAATACTTCGTTTGAGGGTCGTTTTTTGCCACTTTTCGACGAATCCATTTAACACGTTTTGCTGCTAATTCCATGGCATAATAGCTTGTTGTGTTATCGCCTCGAGGGGTTGCCTTAATTTGAGAACGCATTGCTTTTAAATCTTGATCTTGCATCAAATCGTAGGGGTCTGACTGATGTTGAATATTCATCAGTAAACCGCGATTTGCTTGGTAACTGGTTACTGGAGTGTTGCTAAATCCAATAACATCGCCACGGAAGAACAATTTGTTTGGAGTCCCGCATGAAGCCATAAGTAATAGGATTGCGGGAAGAAAAAGTAGTTTTGTTTTCATCGTCGTAAATTTGGGCGTTTATCTAACGTTGCCCATCGGTTTTAATTGTTATATTAGATAAAAATCAGTTCTTTTTTTTCTATGATTAATAAACTCTTTTACTCTATAATTATATTTACAAAAACCTTTGCCGGTGCAAAGGTACAACAAAAAAACGATATGTGCAAATATTTTCCTATTTTTTTTGTGAGATACTAAATTTTAAAGTGTAAGAATGCACAAAATGAAAGTAATCTAAGAAAAATGTGGATGGTGAAAAAATCTACTGGTAGTGCATAACTGATTCTCCGTACATATGGTCGTGCACGTATAGATCAAGGATTTTGTTCAGTTCCAACCTCTTAAATAATTATGATAGATGCGCTCTTTTTTTTGCAAAAATCTTAAAAAGTGTGCGTTTTGTAAAGTCCATTTTGCAATTTTTTTCAAGCACATGCTTAAAAATCGTACACTT
>DFHZ01000133.1 GCA_002371985.1 Ruminococcaceae bacterium UBA3710
ATAACGATACCGACGCCGTAACCGACAGACTCGGGATAGTTGTCAAGCACCTGTCCGCTTGTTATATATCTGAGATAATTATTGATCTTTGTTTCGATCATTTTGACGTGTTTTTTCTTTTCCTCGACTGTGGTATCCCAGCTGATATCATCAACTATTGTGAGGATGACCCTCTTTTGCTCATCACTGATGCTTGTTGCATCTATAATGCCTAAATTTGAAAGTGCCATTATAGTATACCTCCTAAATTTCAAGTAAAATACTGCCCCATGTAAGGCCGCCGCCAAAACCTGTAATAACTATTTTATCACCTTTTTTCAGCAGACCCTTTTCATCCATCTCCGCAAGGGCGATGGGAATACTGGCAGATGATGTATTTCCGCATTTGTCAATATTCATAAAGAATTTTTCAAGCGGCATATCAAGTTTTTTTGCCATAGCCTCTACTATACGATAGTTTGCCTGATGCGGCACGATATATGCAATATCATCCTTCGAGACCCCTGCCTTTTCAAGCAGAGCAGATACGCTCTGCGGCACCTTTTTGGTCGCAAAAGTGAATATTGCCCTTCCGTCCATCTGTAAATAGGGCTGTTTTTGTTTTTCATTATCAAAAAACGGTGTATCTATATAAAGCGCATTGCCCGTTAGTTTATGGCCGTCTGCGCCGTTTGAGTGGATATCCTCGGCTATAACGCCGCCCGAAGTTTCGCTTGCACGTACAAGCACACCGCCTGCGCCGTCACCGAAAAGCACACAGCTGCTTCTGTCTGTCCAGTCCGTTATTGCCGAAAGCACTTCCGAACCGAATACAAGAATATTTTTTGCAGCACCGCTTTTAATATACTTGTCCGCCACGCTCATTGCATAAACAAATCCCGAGCAGGCTGCCGACAGATCAAACGCAAACGCATTGTCTGCGCCTATAGCCGCCTGTACAAGGCAGGCAGTATTCGGCGTTGAAAAATCGGGTGTGATGGTCGCAACGATAAGCATATCTATATCAAGCGGAGAAATACCGCTTTTTTCAATAAGCTTCTGCGCCACCTTCACACACAGATCCGACGCGGTCTCCCCTGTGGAAACATGCCTTTCGGAGATGCCTGTCCTGGTTCTTATCCATTCGTCATTGGTTTCTACCATCGTACTGAGGTCGTCATTTGTAACCGCCTTTGGCGGCAGATAATTGGCATAAGCCACTATTTCTGTTTTATACATAGAAATCTCCTTGCCTTTTCCTCTCGCGGGAGGAAACGCTGTTCTTATTTTGTGTGCGGTGTAATTTCCCGCAATACACCTATAATAAAAGTATATTCTTTTTTCGGGCAAAAGTCAAGGTATTTCTATATATTGTGTAAATTATCATTTTTTCGACTAAAGGTAGTAGTTTGTAAAATAATGTCATAACGGCAATTTTTGTAAAAAAATACCTTATATTACTTGTCAAAGGCAAAAAAATGTACTATAATATTAAGATAGTATTTGAAAATCATCCGCAAGGAAAGGAGAAAATTTTATGCAGCAGTTTTGCGAGCAGCTGCTCAATGGTCTTAACCTCGGCAGCGTTTATGCTCTTATAGCGCTTGGTTATACCATGGTTTACGGTATTGCCAAAATGCTTAACTTTGCACACGGTGACATAATAATGGTCGGCGGTTATACAATTTATGTGTTTATGAATATGACCGGTCATCCGCTTATCGCTGTAGCAGTTGCCGTTGTATTTTGCGTATTGCTCGGAATAACGATAGAAAAGGTTGCATATAAGCCATTGCGTGGAGCCTCTCCCCTTGCTGTACTGATTACTGCAATCGGTGTCAGCTATTTGTTACAGAGTTTAGCACAGATAGTTTTCGGTTCTGCACCTAAAATGGTTAAAATCGCAGATATGGGTGTTTTAAAAATCGGTAGTCTGAAAATTCAGAATTATACCCTTTTAACCCTTGCTTGTTCTATTGTGGTTATGATTGCCTTGACCTTGTTTGTTAAATTTACAAAAATCGGTCGTGCAATGCTTGCTACATCAGAAGATAAAGCCGCTACTCAGCTTATGGGAATTAATGTCAATAATGTAATTACCGTTACATTTGCTATTGGTTCTGCTCTTGCGGCTCTTGCCGGTTTATTTTATTTACTTAAAGCACCGAGTATTTCAAATACATTCGGTTCGATGCCCGGTATAAAGGCTTTTACTGCCGCTGTTATAGGCGGTATCGGTTCTATTCCGGGTGCTATGCTTGGCGGAATTTTGCTTGGAATAGTTGAATGTATTTCATATAAAATTCCTGCTATTGCAGCATATACTGATGCTATTGAATTCCTTATACTTATTGTAATTCTTCTTGTTAAACCCACCGGAATTCTTGGTAAAAGAAGGAGTGAAAAAGTGTAATGAGTTTAAAAAATAAATCTTTAAAATACTATTATTCTACAATTATCGTTGCCGCATTTGGTCTACTTTCCGTTATTCTTTCTATGACTATAGGTCTTGAAAAATCAACTATTTATTTGCTTGAAAAAATTGTTATTGCGGTAATTTTAGCTGTTTCTCTTAACCTTGTTGTCGGTTTCTTGGGTGAATTATCATTAGGACATGCCGGTTTTATGTGCGTTGGTGCATATTTAGGCGGAAAATTTGCGGTGATTATCTCTTCTTCACTTGGAAATTCAGCATTAACCCTTATTCTTTCAATGCTTGTCGGCGGAACTGTTGCCGCACTTTGCGGAATATTAATCGGTTTACCTGCTTTAAGACTGAAAGGCGACTATCTTGCTATTGTTACTTTAGGTTTTGGTGAAATAGTAAAATCTATTTTCCAGAATACAAGCAGAGAATCATTCGGCGGTGCTCTTGGTCTTGAAACTCCAAGATATAATAAAGACGAATTATTCATTTATGCTTTTGCTGTACTTATAATAACATTGTTGGTAGTTCAAAATCTTATGAACTCAAAACACGGCAGAGCAATTACATCAATTCGCGATAATGAAATTGCCGCTCGTGCTACCGGTATCAATGTTACAAAATACAAATTGATGGCATTTATCATTTCGTCATTTTTTGCCGGTGTTGCCGGTGTTTTATATAGTTTCTCAAACTATAATATTCAAAGTTCAAAATTTGGATATAACTATTCTATCGAAATTTTAGTAATGGTGGTTTTGGGTGGAATCGGGTCAATTAACGGTTCGATTATCGCCGCTACTTTAATTACTTTTATAAATACAGAGTTTGCGACAATACTTACAGGCAATCTTGCTGTTTTACAAAACTTATTGTACGCAATTATCTTAATTGTGATCGTAATTTACGGAAACTCCCCTGCCCTTTCTGCTTTCCGTGAAAAATATGATATTAAGAAATTATTTGATAAATTCAAAAAGCGTGATCCGTCCATAATTAAAGAGGATAAAGCGAATTGGAATAATATTCCTACTAAAATTCCTATGGACGAATTGCTATCAGTTGATGTATCAAATAATGACCAAAATCTTGATTCTGACGAAACTGACAAAGGAGGTAAATAACAATGGCTGATTATGTTCTTGAAACTAAAAACCTTGGTATTACCTTCGGAGGACTTAAAGCCGCTCAGGATGTTAATATCAAGATATCTAAAAATCAGATTTATGGTTTGGTAGGTCCTAACGGAGCTGGTAAAACTACAATTTTCAATATGCTTACCGGTGTTTATACGCCTACCAGCGGTACTTTCTTTCTTAACGGTGAAGAATTAAAAGGAAAATCTCAAGAAACCATAAATCACAAAGGAATTGCCCGTACATTTCAAAATATCAGACTTTTTAACAATATGAGTGTTATAAGAAATGTTTTGGTCGGACTTTCCAATCAACCTGAGTTTAAATGCGGTTTATTTACATCTATTTTCCGTCTTCCAAAACATTTCAGGACCGAAAAGGCAATGCGTGATAAGGCGAAAGAATTACTTAAGATTTTTGACTTATACGAAGAAAGAAACAATCTTTCTTGCAACCTACCTTATGGTAAGCAAAGAAAACTTGAAATTGCCCGTGCTCTTGCTACTAATCCAAAGTTGCTTTTGCTTGACGAACCTGCCGCAGGTATGAACCCAAATGAAACCGCAGACTTGATGGATACTATAAGACTTATTAGAGATAAATTTGATATAACTGTTTTATTGATTGAGCATGATATGAAATTTGTTTCCGGTCTTTGCGACGAGATTACCGTTTTGAATTTCGGTACAGTTCTTGCACAAGGCGATACAAAAACCGCACTTAATGACCCCGAAGTTATTAAGGCTTATATCGGAGGTTAATTATGGCATTACTTGAAGTAAAAAACCTTGAAGTATTTTACGGCGTTATCCGTGCTTTAAAGGGTATAAGTTTTGAGGTTAATGAAGGTGAAATAGTTACCCTTATAGGTGCAAACGGAGCCGGTAAAACAACAACTATGCATAGTGTTATTGGTCTTATTCCGCCTAAAAACGGAGAAATAACTTTCAATGGACAGAATATCTCGAAGACCCCGTGTCATAAAATCGTAAAACTCGGTATGTCGCAGGTACCTGAGGGACGCCATGTTTTCCAAGAACTTACAGTTTATGAAAACTTGTTGCTTGGCGGTTATCTTTCAAATGACCAAAAGGTTATTAAGGAAGATATAGAAAAAATTTATGCAAGATTTCCCCGTCTTTATGAGCGAAAGAGTCAGATTGCCGGTACGCTTTCAGGCGGCGAACAACAAATGTTGGCAATAGGTCGTGCATTGATGTCCAAACCTAAACTTTTGATGCTCGACGAACCCTCTATGGGACTCTCTCCCCTTCTTGTTGACGAAGTATTCGATATAATTAAAACTATCAACAAAGAAGGAACAACAATTCTGTTAGTTGAACAGAATGCCGGAAAATCACTTGCAATTTCCGATAGGGCCTATGTACTTGAAAACGGCGAAATTACACTTTCTGGAACAGGTAAAGAACTTATGGCAAGTGAGGATGTAAAAAAAGCATACTTAGGCGGTTAATGCAAAAAAGCAAGTCGTTTTGACTTGCTTTTTTTCATAGTGTAACATCCAAAATCATCATAATTATAAATCCGATAATAAATGAAATTGTAGGACCTTTAGCATCGCCTTCTTTAGCCGATGGTACTAATTCGTCTACAACAACATATATCATACAACCTGCCGCAATAGACAAGCAAAAAGGTAATATTTTATTTACATAAACTACGAGTATTGCCCCTATTACGCCGAAAATCGGCTCTACGATTGCGGATAACTGACCGACAAAAAAACTTTTCTTTTTTGACAAACCGTAATTAAGAAGAGGTAAAGAAACGGCGGCGCCCTCCGGAAAATTTTGTATTGCAATTCCTATCGCAACTATCATAGCAGGTATGAATACAGATAAATCGCCCGATGATTTACAAGCACCAAACGCAACACCAACGGCTAAACCTTCTGGTATATTATGGATAGTAATTGATAAAACAAGCATGATAAGTTTTTTATCGTTGAATTTGATTAAGCATTTATTGTTAATCGTTTTTACAACACTATCTGCAACCAACATTAACACCATACCGAAAATAATTCCTGCTGTTGTATTGATTACTGCATAATATTTATTAGCCGATTTTTCTATTGCCGGATTTATAAGGGACCAGAACGAAGCCGCAATCATAACACCGGATGAAAAACCGAGCATTTTGTTTAAAACACCTTCATTGGTATTTTTAAAAAATAAAACGGTCGCTGAACCGAGGGCGGTAACCGCCCATGTAACAAAGGTTGCAACGAACGCATAAAACACATTTATATACATTTAATCCCCCTATAATAGGTATATTATAGGAGGATTATTTTTGTTAATATTATTCTGATGTAGTGCTTGAAGTATCGGTGGATGTTGTGCTACTTAAGTCAGTTCCTGAGGAAGAATCAGAAGAAACATTTGATGATGAATTAGTATTAGATGATGTTTGAACTTCGCTTGAAACCTGTGAAGAAGTTTGAGCAGATGAATTGTTGGAAGATGTATTAGATTGGTTTGAAGAAGTTTTTGGGTCTTCATAAGTATGCCAAGCGGTATGTTTGCCATCACAAACCTCAGGCTCAAGTCCCTCGATAAAATAGGAATCAACGGTGCTATAACAACGCTTTCCGGGTATTTTACCCGAATAACGACAAGCCTTAACTGTTTTTAAATTATTTACATCTTCAAATTCCTTTTCTTCAAGACCCTTATGAACTTCGGACATAATAACACGCCAAATAGTTGCCGCTGCACCTTGATTATATATAGTGCCGTTTTTGTCAAATCCGTACCATACAGAACCTACATAATACGGTGTTCCTGCAACCATCCAGAGGTCATTGGATTCGCTTGAAGTACCTGTCTTCGCATAAACTTTCATTTTGCTATACGACCTGATGCCGCCGCCGGTACCTTGAGAGCCGTAAACTACCCCTTGAAGCAGTTTATTCATAATACTTGCTGTATCTTTTTTTATCGCTACGCTTCCTTGAACATCGGAATTTAAAACCAATTCACCATTAGTTTTTTCTACTTTGTAGTAAGTTTTTGGAGCATAATAAACTCCACCGTTACCAAAGACAGCATAAGCGGCAGCAGATTCCTCGGTTGTAATACCGTACGAACATCCGCCGAGTGCCAATGCTGCAATATTCTTATCTTCTTCAACCAGATGTTTCAGACCTAATTTTTGCGTTAAAAAGTCAAAAGAAGTATCAATGCCCAAATCTTTTATTATGTGACAAGGAATTGTATTTGCAGAGCGTTCAAGTGCTTTAGATATTGTCATATTACCTGCATAATATCCATACCATTCCTTTGGCCCCGGTTTGCCGTCTTTATAATATTTTTCTAAAGGCTTATCGTCAACAACCGTAGAATAATATATAGTTCCGTTATCAAGTGCAGGTGCATACACACCTATCGGCTTCATAGTGGAGCCCGGTTGCCTTGGTGCTGATGTCGCCCGATTTAAACCACGGTTTACGGTTTTTTCTCCGGCTCCGCCGACAATACCGACAATATGACCTGAATAGTCAACTATTGTCATAGATGACTGGACATTTGCTCCTTCTCTCTTTTGAGAAAAGTATTTTGGAATGTTTGAATAAACATTCTCCATTATACCTTGAATTCTTGTATCGAGAGTGGCATATATTTTATATCCGCCGTTATAAAGCATTGATGATGCTGTATCGGTACTGCAATTATACTTTTCGCTTAAATCTTCAATTAAATCTTCAATTAAAGCATCAACGAAATAGTTGTTGATTTCTGCTTCAAATTTTTTCTTTTGGGTATTATCAACTTTTATATCTTTATCATAAGCAGAAAAATACTCTTCATAAGTTATATACTCCTGCTCATACATTTTATCTAAAACAAGTCTCCGTCTTTCTTCATTCTTTTCAGGGAAAGATATAGGATTATTAGCCGAAGGGTTTTTAGTTATTGCAGCAAGACAAGCACATTCTTCTAATGTTAATTTGCTTACATCTTTATTAAAATAATAGTTTGAAGCAACCTGCACACCGCAAATACCGTTACCGAGCGAAATTGTATTAAGATAAGCCTCTAAAATAGTTTTTTTATCAAGAATTTTTTCAATAGTAAGGGCTCTGATAATCTCCCTGAATTTTCTTGAAGCATTTTGGTCGTTATCGGAAGTGATATTTTTGATTAGCTGTTGAGTTAATGTTGAACCGCCTTGATTTCCTGATAAAATGTTTACATTTGGAAGCCAGTTTAAAAATGCTGCTGACGTTCTCTTCCAGTCAACACCGGTATGTTGCATAAATCTTTGGTCTTCAATAGCGATAAAAGCATTTATAAGATTTTTAGGTATTTTATCAATGCTTACCCAAATACGGTTTTCATCGCCATGCAGTCGCTGATACTCTTTCCATTCGCCGTCCTCATTCTGAACATAAATAACCGAAGTCATATTCATTTCGAGATTTTTAATATTATTTACAATGTCATTAGAAGAAAAAATATCGGGGACTGCTGAATTTTTTTCAGACTTAACCGCAGTAATGACCAAGTAAAATGAAGAGAAGACTATTAGTATTGATAAAAAAATACATAGCCGTTTAAATAGCTTATCCAAAAACTCACCGCCAAACATATTTATTTTATTATATCACTCTTTAAATAATTTTTCAATCAGTATATAATTATTCATAATTTTTTAATATTTGTGTAATATAATACCAGCGTAATAAATCTAATTGGAGTAAACTTATGTTAAAACTTGAAAACATTCATAAAACCTATAAAACCGGAAACACCTCTGTCGAAGCACTAAAAGGCGTTAGTCTTGAGTTTAGAAAGAGTGAATTTGTTTCTATCCTCGGTCAGTCAGGTTGCGGTAAAACAACCCTTTTAAATGTAATCGGCGGTCTTGATAAATATGACGAAGGCAATATGTCTATTAAAAACCGCTCGACTAAAGAGTACAAGGATAAAGATTGGGATTTCTATAGAAATCATTCTGTCGGTTTTGTATTTCAAAGTTACAACCTTATTCCCCATCAGACAGTTTTGCAAAATGTAGAACTTGCACTTACAATTTCGGGAATTTCAGCTAAAAAAAGAAGAAAAATGGCTATTGAAGCCCTCGAAAAAGTAGGACTCTCCGACCAACTCAAGAAAAAACCTAATCAGATGTCGGGCGGACAAATGCAAAGAGTTGCCATCGCAAGGGCACTTGTTAATAACCCGGAAATAGTATTGGCAGATGAGCCTACCGGTGCTCTTGACAGCGAAACGAGCGTTCAGATTATCAACCTGCTAAAAGAAATTTCAAACGATAGATTAGTTATTATGGTTACCCATAATCCCGAACTTGCTGAAAAGTATTCAACGAGAATAGTAAAATTGCTCGACGGAAGAATTATTGACGATTCAAACCCCTATAATTCAGAAGAAAATGACGAGTTGGTAATCGAAAAAACAAAGGGCACCTCTATGTCTTTTTTTACTGCCCTTTCCCTATCCTTAACAAATCTTTTCACTAAAAAAGCAAGGACTATTCTGACATCTTTTGCCGGTTCAATCGGTATAATTGGTATTGCTCTCATTTTATCCTTATCAAGCGGTGTTAATGCATATATAAATCAGGTGGAAGAAAATACACTATCAAGTTATCCCCTGACTATTGAGGAAACTACAACCAATGTAAGTGAAATGATTTCCTCTTTAATGGGCGAAAATAAAAAAAGCGGAGAGCATAAAAAGGATAAAATTTATTCTAATGATATTATGACTAATATGATGACTTCAATTATAAACGGCTCTACAACCAATGATTTGAAAGCATTTAAGTCATATCTTGAAAGCGGTAAATCCGACATTAAAAACTACACTTCGGATATTAAATATTCTTACAAAACGCAACTGAACATATTCACCGAAGACGGTTATCAAGTAAATCCGAGCCAAGTTTTTGAAAGTATGGGATATAAGCGGGAAAATCAAAACTCATTTGGCGGTTCCTCTTTCTCTAATGCTGAAATTTGGAACGAACTTTTGAATAATAATAAACTTTTAAAGAGTCAATATGATGTTATCGCCGGAAAAATGCCGAAAGAATATAATGAAGTTGTCCTTATAATTGATAAAAACAATGAGATAAGCGACTATACCCTCTATTCACTTGGACTTAAAGATGTCAAGGAATTAGAAAAAATTATTGAAGATGCTACTAACGGTAATAAAATCGAAGAGCCTAAACAAACGCAGTATTCTTATGACGACATTTTAAATCTAAAATTCAGGTTACTCTTAAACACAGATTTTTATGAAAAAACTCCCGACGGTACTTATGAGGATAAATCAGACGACGAACTTTATATGCTTGAAAAATTAAAAGATTCAATAGAAATAAAGATTGTAGGAATACTTCGACCATCAGAAGATAATAAATCGTCAAGAACCGGCGGTACAATCGGTTATCTCAGTTCTTTAATGACTACTTTGATTAACAAAAACAACGGTAGCGAGATTGTAGCAAAGCAAATGGAAAATAAAGATATAGATGTTTTCACTAATTTACCATTTGAAACAAAAAAAGAATACACAATGGACGATATAAATAATTATATTGCTTCGCTTGAATCTGATAAACAGGTTCAAATGAATGCTTATATTGCTCAAATGCGTGGTAACGGTATGTCTGACAGTCAGATTATCGAGAGATTCTCTTCATATCTTAAAGCAACCGTAAGCGATGCCACATACGACGATAATCTTTTGAAACTCGGTGTTGCGGATATTGATTCGCCGTCAAGTATCAACATATATCCAAAAGACTTTGAATCAAAAGACAAAATTGCCGAAATTATTGATAAATACAATACTAAAAAAGATAAAGATAACAAAATTAAATACACCGATTATGTAGGACTTATGATGTCCTCAATAACCACAATAATAAATGCTATAACATATATTCTAATAGCATTTGTAAGTATTTCTCTTATTGTATCTTCAATTATGATAGGAATTATAACCTATATTTCAGTTCTTGAAAGAACAAAAGAAATAGGTGTCCTTCGTGCTATGGGTGCCTCTAAACACGATGTATCAAATATATTTAATGCGGAAACTCTTATCGTAGGTTTTACTTCCGGTATTTTGGGTATTCTTGTAACGGTTTTATTGCTTGTACCCATAAATTATATTATTAAGTCTTTTACCGAGATTGGCGGTCTGGCTGTTCTCCCTATTAAAGGTGCCATAATACTGATTGCAATCAGTATGTTGTTGACGCTTATAGCAGGACTTATTCCGTCAAGACTTGCAGCCAAGAAAGACCCGGTAATTTCCCTTAGAAGTGAATAAAACTTAAAAGCAATTCCTTTTTTATTAAATGAGTATAACAAAAATCCTGCCGATAATATCGACAGGATTTTTCGCTTTAGCGGATCAACAGTTTAAATTAGTCAAAATATGCAGAAAAACAAAAATGTATTTTCTTGTCATCAACCTGATATTTTTGATTAAGAGTTGGTCCGCAGGAGTTAGAGCCAATTCCCGAAACCTTGTAATCAATTCGCAAATGAACCTTTCCGTCAGTTTTGAGTTCGTCTGTGTGTTCTGCTTTGTAAAGCATTGCTGTGCTGTATTTAGATACATTGAACTCAAACTCATCGTCTGTTTCAAATTTTAGATTACCGATTTTTAGCATCTTCGTTTTGTTATGATTTCCATGTTCTTGAGGACGAACATATTTTACATATTCATTCTCAGCAGAACTCTCATACAAACCAACCCTTGAAGCGTGGCACATATCACAGTAACTTTCATATGGTCCTGAGCCGTAATATGTAAATTTATTATTGCTTTCAGGCAACTCCAATTCAAATCCAAGTCTCGGTAAAAAGAAAGTATCTTCCCTTACAGTACCGCAAATCTCAAAACTGATTTTGCCTTGTTTTGAAATAGCGATTTCCTGAGTATATCTGAAAAAAGGAAGTCTTGAAACACCTGCAAGTGAACCCTCAACAATTATACTGCCATCTACAATTTTACAACTGTAAATCTTTGAAAATTGACAGTCAAGATTTTCACCCTGCCAAATGTTTATATTTGCCCATCTGACTTTAATGTTTCTATCATTATCCGTCGGTGCTCTGAAAGCTGAAAGTGTCATTTTTCCTGCCAACTGTTCTTTGCCTTTTATTACAATGCTTGTAAACACACCGTAATGCTTCGAGAATACATAACTAAAGTTTTCACCTTTGGCATATATATTCTGCTCATCCTCATTTAACTCTGCCTTTTGACTTTCATTAGAGGTTTTAATTTCATACGGCAGTTTATGTTGTGTATGTGCAAAACCTTTACCGTCTTTACAAAGCACTACATTAAGATATGCCCCGTAATTACATTCAATTTTTCCAAAATCAATTTTGATTTGCTTACTGCAATGCGGTTCTAAATCTAAAACCATTACTTCTGATTTTAC
>DFHZ01000049.1 GCA_002371985.1 Ruminococcaceae bacterium UBA3710
CTATACTTGCCTTTACTACCTGACCACGGGTAGGGTCAGGAGCCGCAGAAACACCGCATTCCAAAACATAAGGGAGTTCCATTATTACGCTTTCGATTTCAAATGGTCCAATACGGTAGCCGGACGATTTAATAACATCGTCAACTCTTCCGACATACCAATAAAATCCGTCCTCATCTCGCCAGGCGGTATCGCCGGTATGGTAAAGACCGTCCCGCCATGTTTCACGGGTTTTTTCTTCGTCGCCGTAGTATCCGACAGCAAGTCCGCAAGGCAGACCGTTTTTAATGTTGATTACAATTTCGCCCGTTTCACCGGTTGGAACAGTATTGCCGTCAGAATCAACTATATCAACATCATAAATCGGTGCCGGTTTACCCATTGAGCCGATTTTATGAGGTGCACCTCTTAAATTGCCTATAATCATTGTGCTTTCCGACTGACCAAATCCCTCGAGAATACTAAGACCTGTCGCTTTTTTAAACTGTCTGTATACTTCGGGATTGAGTGCTTCTCCGGCAGTAGTCATATGCTTAATAGAAGATAAATCATACTTTGAAATATCCTGCTTTACCATCATTCGAAGCATTGTAGGCGGAGCACAGAATGTCGTGATATTATACTTTTTAAACATCGGTAA
Source organism: Ruminococcaceae bacterium UBA3710 (assembly GCA_002371985.1). Lineage (GTDB taxonomy): Bacteria > Bacillota > Clostridia > Oscillospirales > Acutalibacteraceae > UBA737. The sequence goes on from DFHZ01000049.1 coordinate 641, forward strand.
AATATCACCGGCATCAAATCTATCAAAATCATAAACAAATGTAGCCGCTTCACAAAGCCACTGTCCGTAAAGTTTACCCCACATCGCCTTAGCCCAGCCGGTATCCGAAATTGTAAAATGAAGACCGTCAGGGTCAACATTATGCCAATACTTTGCCGTATGGAAATGTCCGAGCGGATATTTATGATTATGTGCAGCAATTTTAGGATAACCGCTTGTCCCCGAAGTGAAATACATAAGCATTAAATCATTCCCACAGGGAGAATCTTCGGTTCTGTCAAAGTGTGAACTGTACACTTCATATTCCGAATTGAAATCTCGCCAGCCGTCTCTTGTGCCGTTTACGATAATTTTATATTTAAGGTCAGGACATTTTTCGGCGGCAATATCAACCTGATGTGCAGTATCGCCGTCGGCAGTACAAATTATCGCCTTTACACCGGCAGAGTTAAAACGATATTCAAAATCGTGTTCTTGGAGTTGATTGGTCGCAGGAATTGCAACAGCGCCTATTTTATTAAGTGCCAACATACAAAACCAGAACTGATAATGCCTTTTTAAAACAAGCATTACCTTATCGCCTTTACTAATTCCGATTGATTTAAAATAATTAGCACATCTTGAAGAAGCCCTCTTCATATCGCTAAAAGTAAAACTATGTTCTTTTTTATCGTTTGAAACATAGAGCATTGCCAATTTATTCGGCTCTTTTTCGGCAAGACCGTCCACAATATCAAAGGCAAAATTGAATTTATCTTCGTTTTTGAACTTTATAGAAGTCGGTGTGCCGTTTTCGTTCTTCTCAACATCAATAAAGTTATGATAAAGACGCTTTTTGGTATCAAATTTAACAGGAGCCGCCGCTGTAAGTTCGTTAGTGCCGGAAAGTTCGGGAATCGGGTCGCCGGTCGGATTTAAAACGATTGCATAGAATAAGCAGTCTTCACCGCCAACCGCTATCATACCGTGAGGTGTAGAACTATCGTAATAAATAGTATCTCCTGCGTTTAAAACTTCTGTATGGTTTCCGACCTGAACTTTAAGAGAGCCGGAAATAACTATATCACATTCCTGCCCTTTATGGGTTGTAAGTTCAATAGGTTTATTCTGTGCTTCACTACTGTAAACACTCTTTACATAAAGTGGTTCGGCAATTCTTTTTCTGAAGGCCGGAGCCAGGTTAAAATAGGTCATACCATGTGCATTATCAATACGCTGACCCGCACCTCTGCGAGTTAAAGTATAAGAACGAAGTGTAGGACTATGTCCCTCAATAATATCGGTTACATCAACGCCAAACGCACCTGCACATCTGTAGATAAAGGCAAAATTAAGGTCGGTCCTACCGTTTTCGGCATCAATATACTCTCCCTCAGTTACATCCGTTTTTTCTGCCATCTGAGCAGTAGTAAAACCGACAATTTCACGAAGTTCCTTAATACGAGCCGCCATTTCGTGAATTTTATAATCAAGCCCTGTCATTTTTTCCATTTCAATTCCCCTTTCGGGACTAATAAAAAACTCGTCCCAAAGCTAAAATACTTTGAGACGAGTAATAACTACCCGCGGTACCACTCAAATTGCGACTTTTGCCGCCACTCTCGAGGTCTAATAACCTCTATGCCTTTACGCAGCAATCACGAGAAGGTTCTACTAATCTTAAAAAGACTTTCTTCCTTCCGGCTTAGAAGTTACAGCACAAGGTTTCCGCTATGGACTTACACCAACCGCCCACTCTCTGATAAGCATATACCAAATGCCCTCTTCGTCATAGCCTTTCAATGAATGTATTTTAGCACACAAATATTACTTTGTCAAGAGAAAATCAAAGTTTATTTCGCTGTATTTTTCCGCTTATGGTTTTTGGCAAGTCGTCGCAGAAAACAACAATTCGAGGATATTTATAAGGTGCGGTTTTTGATTTTACATAATCCTGAATTTCTTTCTTTAATTCTTCTGTACCCTCGTATCCTTTG
>DFHZ01000039.1 GCA_002371985.1 Ruminococcaceae bacterium UBA3710
ACCTACACCTACTCCAGTTGTTAAATACGGAGATATAAACGGCGACAACACTATTGACGAGGTTGACCTTGCTGCCGTAAAATTGCATATTCTTAATCGCAGACCGTTATCAGGAACTTCTTTAACCGCGGCTGACACAAACAAAGATGGGGTTATAGACGAAGTTGACCTCGCTGCTGTAAAACTCGATATTTTAGGCAGACGAAAAATCAATAATTAGGGAGTTTTATATATGCTTAATAAATCTATCAAGACATTAATTACATCCGTTGTAATTATATTAATACTGTTTTCCGTATTTGTAATTGAGGTCAGTGCTGCTTCTGTTTCGGTTGGCGGAGGAAACTATACTGTCGGTCAGAGTTTCACTATTAGAGTAAACTATAATTCAGGCGGAGCACCTATTTATACAGCACACATAGATTTGACTTACAATTCAAGTGTTCTTCAATTAACGGGAGTTTCAGGGGCCGAATATAAAACATCGGGAAGTACCGTTTCAATTACCGATGATAAACTCAGCAATAACGCAAAGAATGTTACAAGCGGTTCTTATTCGCTTTCTTTCAAAGCCATAAGTGTAGGTTCTTCAAGCATTAAAGTAAGTGCTTACGGGGTTGACGGTCAATTAAATAAATTGTCGGCTTCTTCAGACTCTACAATTACCGTTTCCACACCAGCACCCTCTTCAAATGCTAACCTATCCTCACTTAGAATTGACGGTGTCGGACTCTCCCCTGCTTTTTCTCAGAATGTTACTACTTACAATGCCTCGGTTGCTAACAGTGTCGAAACTATTTCTATTAAGGCAATGCCGGCAAGTGGCGATGCTGTAATCGTCGGCATAGGCGATAAAAAATTAAACGAAGGCGACAATAGTTTTACCATTACCGTAACTGCTCCGTCCGGCGCTAAGAAAACCTATACTCTTAATGTTCGCAGAAGATTACCGGGTGAACTTACTACCGAAGAAAAACTTACCGTAACTATCGGCGAAGAGCAAAAAAAGGTACAAACCGATATTTCTTCTTTGCCTGTTCTTAACGGTTTTACTCAAGGTACTGAAAACTATAAGGATATTCAAGTAGGAGTTCTTCATGACAGCGATAATAAATACACACTATATTATTTGACCGATACAAACGGCGAAAACGCAAAACTTTATACTTTAAATTCAAACGGCGAATTTGAACCTCTGCCCTGCATTGATTTTGCCGGTAAAACATTTATTGTTGAAGATGCTAAAGAGATTTCAAGTATTCCGCAAGGCTATAAAGAAAAGACCTTTTCCATTAACGAAAAAGACTTCAAGGCATACGGTTTTGAAAATTCAAAAATGAATGATTTTTATATTCTTTATTGCTTTGACGGAGAAAACCGTGAATACTACACTTATGACACTTCAACAGGCATTCTTCAAAGATTTCCTATGTTTTCCGCTATTGAGGAAGCAAAGCCTGTATCTAAAGAAAAACCGACTTTAATAAATCAATTTAAAAATCTACCGCTTTTATTTAAAGGGATAATGCTATTTTCGCCGATTGCTTTAATACTGATAATAGTTTTAATTATTCTACTTGCCGTTTCTAAAAAAAGAAACAACAGAGATTACTTTGAAGACGATGACACCTTGCTTGATTTAAACGGCTTTAATCTTGATTTATCTAACAAGTATCTTGACTCTGACGATAAATAATTTAATATGTAAAAAACACACCGCAAGTTTTCACTTACGGTGTGTTTTTCTATGCTAATCATTTAAGTATTTATTAAGATAATTGATAACTCTTTTTTTGTCTGCCGACCACAGCGGTGCTATAAGTCCCGACTTTGCACCGTCGCCGGTAATTCTATGCACAACGATATCCTTTGGCAATATATCAATACAATGCTTTAGTATTCTTGCATAGTCTTCTAATTCAAGGCATTTAAAAGTGCCCTTTTCGTATTCGTATGCCAAATCGGTATTTTTCATAACATGGAGCATATGAAATTTAATACCGTTTGTTCCGCTTTTTACTGCAAATTCTGTTGTATTTATTGCGTCTTGCTCGGTTTCGTTCGGCAAACCGATTATTATGTGTGTTATGACTTCAATATTCTTTGATTTAAGTCTTTTAACCGCATCAGAATAAACAGAATTTTTATATCCTCTGCGAATATAATCTGCCGTATCTTCGTTTGATGTTTGCAACCCTAATTCAACCGCAACCGGTTTTATGAAATTTATTTCGGATAGCAAATCAAGTATTTCATCAGAAATGCAATCAGGTCTTGTTGCAATATTCAAACCTACAATGTAGTCGGGAGAAATAGCATCATAATAGATTTTTCTTAAGTTTTCAACTTTATCATAAGTGTTTGTATATGACTGTAAATATGCGATGTATTTTCCGCTTTTATTTTTCTTTTCAACTATTTTCTTGGCATCTTCAAGTGCTTTAACTATATCGCTTTTACAACTTTTCGCAAACTCTCCACTACCCGTGCAGAATATACAGCCTCTGTTATCAATTTTCCCGTCTCGGTTAGGGCATGTAAATCCGGCATCAAGCGATAATTTATATACCTTTGAGCCGAATTTTTCCCTATAATACATATTCGCTGTTTTATACATATTTTCCTCTTTTATAAGAAAAGAACCACTTTATGTAAAAAACACTTGGTGGTTCTTTATGTATTTAGTATTGATAAGTCTTATTTAATTACTATATTAACAAGTCTCTTCGGAACATAGAGTTCTTTGATAATCGTCTTGCCCGTAATTTCCTTAGCGACACTATCTTCAGCCTTAGCAAGATTTAATGCTTCTTCGCTTGAAACATCGGCAGGAACCTTAATTCTTGCCCTTATCTTTCCGTTTACCTGAACTGCGATTTCTACGGTAGAATCAACGCATTTTGCTTCATCGTATATGGGCCATTTTGCTTCGTTAAGCATTCCGTCAAATCCTGCTAAAGTCCACATTTCTTCGGTAATATGAGGAGCAAACGGATTAAGAAGAGTAATATATGTTTTAAGTTCAGCCTTATTTATAGAGCCTGTTGCAGTGATACTGTTAAGCAATGACATAAGAGTTGCAATAGCAGTATTCATCTTAAGGCTTTCTATATCTTCGGTAACCTTTTTGATTGTCTTATGGAACTCGGTTTCAAGTTCTTTTCTATACTCATTGCCGTCCTCTAAATTATCAATAAGCGAGAATACTTTTTCAAGGTATCTTTTGCTTCCCTTTATTGACGATTGGCTCCACGGAGCCGCCTTTTCAAAATCGCCTAAAAACATCTCATAAAGACGCATTGTATCCGCACCGTAATCTCTGATTATATCGTCAGGATTGATTACATTACCACGAGATTTTGACATCTTCTCGCCGTTTTCACCTAAAATCATACCGTGACTTGTTCTCTTAGAATACGGCTCCTTATTCGGAACAACACCTATATCATAAAGGAATTGGTGCCAGAAACGGCTATAAAGCAGGTGAAGTGTTGTATGTTCCATACCACCGTTGTACCAATCTACAGGGCACCAATACTTGAGTGTTTCTTTTGAGGCTAATTCTTTATCATTATGAGGGTCGCAGTATCTAAGGAAATACCATGATGACCCAGCCCACTGCGGCATAGTATCGGTTTCTCTTGTAGCATGACCGCCACACTTAGGGCAAGTAGTATTCACCCAATCGGTCATTTTAGCAAGAGGAGATTCGCCGTTATCAGTAGGCTCATAAGAGTCAACATTCGGCAA
>DFHZ01000020.1 GCA_002371985.1 Ruminococcaceae bacterium UBA3710
GGGATATATCGAGTCTGTCGGTTTCCGCTTCAGAGTCACCGATACGGGAAAGACAAACGACGGAGTTTTCCTCCATTACGGTACCGTTGAGGAGGGAACCGTCAACGTAGGCGAAGCAGCGCACCTTAAAATCGACGTTGAGCGCAGACGCTCTATCGCGCGCAATCATACCGCCGCCCATCTTCTCCAGGCGGCTCTCAGGAAAATCCTGGGCTCCCACGTTGAGCAGGCCGGTCAGCTTGTGAACGACAGCATAGTAAGATTTGATTTTTCACACTTCTCCGCGATTAAGGACGAAGAGATAAGAAGGGTTGAAAACGAGGTCAACAGGGTGATCCTCGACGCCGCGGAGGTCAGCGTCCGCGAGATGCCCGTGGAGGAGGCTAAAAAGACCGGAGCCATGGCGCTTTTCGGCGAAAAATACGGCGATGTCGTAAGGGTAGTAAGTGCCGGAGATTTATCGGTGGAATTTTGCGGCGGTACGCATGTTGATAATGCCGGAAAAATAGGACTGTTTCATATAGTTTCGGAAAGCGGAATTGCCGCAGGTGTCAGAAGAATAGAGGCTTTAACCGGATTTAATACGCTAAACCTTTTAAATCACTATATTGATTTAACTGCCGAAACTGCTTCGGTAATCAAGTGCGGTAATGTTGAAGAATTGCCCGAAAAAACTGCGTCTTTGAATGAAAAATTAAAGGCTTGCGAAAAAGAACTTGAAAAGTTAAAAGCAAAACTTGCAAGCGGCAAAATCGACGATATTGTAAAGGACTTTGTTTTAGTCGGAAATATCAAACTTGTAACTGCTAAACTTTCGGGTGTTCCATCGGACGAAATGAGAACAATGCTCGATACAATAAAGGGCAACAATCCTGATATGGCAGTTGTTTTAGCAGGTATAAACGGCGATAAACTTACATTTTGCGTTGCTTGTGGAAAAGATGCTGTTTCAGGCGGTGCAACGGCAGGAAATATTGTAAAGCAAATCGCTCAGATTTGCGGCGGTAACGGTGGCGGTAAACCTGATTTTGCTATGGCAGGAGGAAAGGACCTTTCAAAGGTTGACGAGGCTTTAGGTAAGGCAAAAGATATACTTGAAGGTATGGTGAAATAAATGGAAGACTGTTTGTTTTGTAAAATAATTTCCGGGGATGTCCCGTCTACAAAGGTTTATGAGGACGAATATGTTTATGCTTTTTTGGATATTGCTCCTCAAGCACCTTTTCATGCGGTTTTTGTCCCGAAAATACATATAAAATCTCCCGCCTTTATTGATAGCGAGAATAGTTTATATGTTGCTAAAATTTATGAGGCAATAGCAACTGTGGCGAAGAATGAAAAGCTTGAAAAAGGTTTCAGGGTTGTTGCAAATTGCGGTGAGGACGGCGGTCAGACCGTCGGACATCTTCATTTTCACCTACTTGCAAGGCGTAATCTTCAGTGGCCGCCCGGTTGATTAAACAATGATTTAAATTAATATATATTTGTAAAGGGATGTTATTGATATGTCAGAATTTTATTCAATGAACATTGCAGGTCTTAAAAGAGATTTAGAAAGATTTCCGGTCAGCGATAAACTCGATATAGGTGCTTTTATAATTTTCGGCGATGTGGAACTAACCGTTGAGGGCTCAAAAGAACTCCTTAAAAAAGTGCCGGAATTTGATGTAATACTTACTCCGGAAGCAAAAAGCATTCCGATTGCTTATGAAATGTCCCGTCAGTCGGGTAAACCGTATGTTGTAGCAAGAAAGGGCATAAAGGTTTATATGCGTAACCCTCTTGATGTCAAGGTTACTTCGATTACCACTCAGCATGAACAACACTTAATTCTCGGTGAGTCTGATGTTGATAAAATTAAAGGCAAAAAAGTACTTATTGTTGACGATGTAATCAGTACCGGCGAGTCTTTGAATGCAATTCGTGAACTTGTAAAACAGGCAGGTGGCATAGAGGCTGCATCTTGTGCGTTTTTAGCAGAAGGCGATGCCGCCGACAGGAAAGATATTATTTTCCTTGAGAAGTTACCGCTTTTCTTTAAGTAATGATAATGTTTTTTCATATAAACGGTTATATTGCATAGAGAAGTGAAAAAAATGTATTTGTACGAAATGCATCAGCATACAAGCGGTTGTAGTGCTTGTGCAGTTGTAACACCGCAGGAAATGGTAAAGGCTGTTAAAGAAAGCGGTTTTGCCGGAGTAGTGCTGACTAACCATTTTTATAACGGAAACAGTGCTGTCGACAGAAATCTGCCTTGGGAAGACTTTTGTAAGCGATACCAGGACGAATATCTTTTGGCAAAAGAAGCCGGAGAGAAGATAGGTGTTGATGTCTTTTACGGTTTAGAAGAGGGTGTAGGTGGCGGAAAAGAGGTTTTAATCTACGGAATAGAACCTGATTTAATGGCGAAACACCCTGAACTAATAAGCGGAGATATAAGTACCATAAGCCGTGTAGTAAGAGATGCAGGCGGCGTTATCGTTCAGGCACATCCTTTTAGGGAAAAATTTTATATACCTAATCCCAATGAGTTGTTACCGCCACAGTGTCTTGATGGATACGAGGTATATAATAAGGGCAATACAAAAGAAGAAAATGCGAAGGCAGTAGCCTTGGCAAAACAGTTCGGAAAATTTATGACTGCCGGAAGCGACTGTCATAACGATAGGTCAAGCGGTCGCTTCGGTATTGCTTGTAAGAATAAAATTAAAACCGAAAAAGATTTGGTGCAGGTTTTAAAGAACGGCGATTACGAACTTATTTATAACGAAGATTAAAATTGACAATAGCCTGTTTTTTTGGTAGAATAACAGGAACATCATTATTTTGGAGATGATTTTACGGTTACAAGTATGACGGGCTTCGGAAGAGCCAAAAAGAGTTTTGACGGCTTTGATGTAACGGTTGAAATTAAATCGGTTAATCACCGCTTTTTTGAGTTTTCGAGCAGAGTACCGAGAGCATATATGTTCCTTGACGAAAAATTGAAATCTTGTTTGCAGGAAAGAGTTGCAAGAGGCAAGGTTGAAACCTCGGTTTCTATTGAAGATACGAGCGGAAAATCTGTAACTTTGCAGGTGAATAAAGATTATGCCGACGCATATATAAATGCTTTAAGAGAACTCGGAAAAAAATACCGTTTAAAAGATGACCTGAAATTATCTTCACTAATCTCAAATAATGAAATAATTGTTCCAAAGCGTACGGAAATTGACGAGGATAAACTTACAAATGCGGTAATCGAAACGGCTAAAGATGCCCTTGATGTCTTTGTGAATATGAGGGCTACCGAAGGCGATAGACTTGTTTCAGATGTAAAGTCCAGAGCAGAATTGATTTTAGAAAAGGTTGCATTTATCGAAGAGCGTTCTCCGCAAACGGTTAAAGAATATCGGGAAAAAATAGAGCAAAAGATTAAAGAATTAGTCGGCGATGTTCAGATTGACGAACAGAGATTGTTGACCGAAACGGCAATCTTTGCGGATAAAATTGCAGTTGCCGAAGAAACGGTACGACTTAGAAGTCATATAAAAGAAATGCTAGACCTCTTTGAAAAAGGCGGAGCAATCGGCAGAAAACTCGATTTCATCGTTCAGGAAATGAACAGAGAAGCAAATACAATAGGTTCTAAAGCCGGAGATATTGAGATAACAAAAACCGTTGTCGATATAAAGGCGGAAATTGAGAAAATCAGAGAGCAAATACAGAATATTGAATAAAGAGGGTAAATTAAATGAAACTTGTTAATATCGGTTTTGGTAATATGGTTTCAGCAAACCGTATGGTTGCTATTGTAAGCCCTGAATCTGCTCCGATTAAACGAATTATACAAGATGCAAAAGAAAAAGGAACTTTAATAGATGCTACTCATGGCAGAAGAACAAGGGCGGTAGTTATTACAGACAGCGACCATATAATTTTAACATACTTGCAGTCTGAAACTCTTGCAAACAGAATTCTTGATGACGGCAGTTTTGAAGACGAGGGTGAAGATGTTGAATAAGGGTAGTTTGTTTATAATTTCAGGACCTTCGGGTTCGGGTAAAGACACGGTTTTAGCCGAAGTTTTTAAAAGATGTCCCGAACTTAAATTTTCTATTTCAACTATTACAAGACCTATGAGAGAGGGCGAAACCGAAAACGGCAAATATCGTTTTGTGTCGGTCGAAAAGTTTAAAGAAATGATAGAAAACGATATGCTTCTTGAACACAATAATTTCGTCGGCAATTACTACGGAACTCCGAAACAATATGTTGTAGATAATCTTAATAGCGGTTTTGATGTTATTGTTGAAGTTGATGTAAACGGTGCAAAGCAAATAAGAGAAAAAATGCCGGAAGCGACAAGTATATTTATCTGTCCCCCGTCATTTGAAGTCTTAAAGAGCCGTCTGTCTGCCCGTGGAACAGACTCTGCGGAAGCAGTAGAAAAACGGCTTAATGCTTCGCTTGGCGAAATTAAAAGGGCTACGGAATACGACTATATAGTTGTAAACGATAAACTTGAAAATACAGTTGACGATGTTGTAGCAATAATAAAGACCGTAGGTCTTAAAACGCAAAAACATCTCGACTTTATTGATAAAATAATCAATAGATAATTTTTTTAGGAGAATAGAATATGCTTAACGAAAATTTAGGAAAACTTATTGAAAATTACGAAAATCGCTATCGCCTTGTTATAGATATCGCAAAATGTGCAAGAGAAATATCTGAAAAGGCAGAAAAGGACGGGGAAATTCTTATTGAAAAGCCGGTCAGCATAGCGATAAACAAGTTGGCTGCCGATAAAGGTTTAATCTGATTTAGGTAGGTTTGATTACAAATGGGAGGTGTGGCTTATGGAGCTTGAAACGGTCAGTGTCGTTTTAGACGGTGCGATTGGCTCTTATGATAAGCCATACTCTTATTTTGTCCC
>DFHZ01000084.1 GCA_002371985.1 Ruminococcaceae bacterium UBA3710
CAGCCATTTGTTCTGCTTGTTTTTTTGATTTGCCCGTTCCTGTTCCGATAGGATTTGAATTAAGATAAACAGTAACAGTAAATTCCTTATCGTGGTCAGGACCTTTTTCGTCCGTTAATCTATATGTAACACTTTCTTCGGGGTTTTTTTGAATAATCTCTTGAAGTTCGGTTTTATAATCTTTATGCGAGTCCTCGGCAGAATGAATTTTAAGTTCTCTTAAAACAAAATTCATAACATGCCGTCTTGCAGGTTCCATTCCGCCGTCAAGATAAATTGCGGCAAGAACGGCTTCAAAAGCATCGGCGAGTATAGAATCTCTCTCTCTTCCGCCGCCTTTATCCTCGCCTTTTCCAAGTAATAAATAACTACCTAAATTCAATTCTCTTGAAAAGGAACAGAGTGCTTTTTCACATACAAGCGAAGAACGAAGTCTGGTAAGTTCACCCTCCGGCATTGATGAAAAATTTTTATAAATATAATCTGAAACGATTATTGATAATACACTGTCGCCCAAAAATTCAAGTCTTTCATTTGAACTTACATTTCCTCTTACCTCATTGGCATAAGAAGAATGGGTCAAAGCATTTTTAAGCAACGAAACATTTTTGAATTTATAACCGAGTAAATCTTCAAGTTTTTTCATTTTCTACTCCAAATTTTCAGCAATCAGTTTAATAACACCGTTTTCGGTAAATGTTACTGCCTGTCTTATAGCATTTTTTATGGCTTTTGCATCAGAACTGCCGTGAGCCTTTATAACAGTCTTTCTGACACCCAAAAGCGGTGCTCCGCCAACCTCGGAACTATCCATCATTCGTTTTAGTGAATAAATATCTTTTTTAAGAACCAATGCAGAAAGTTTATTCTTCAAATTCTTATAAAAAATATTTTTGATAAGTTTTAGGAGTGTCATAGAAGTTCCTTCGATAAGTTTTAGGGCAATATTACCTGTAAAACCGTCTGTTATTACGGCATCGCATACACCTTTAGGCATTTCCCTTGACTCAATATTACCAACAAAGTTAATAGGAGCATCTTTTAAAAGATTATAGGCTTCTATATGTAACTGATCGCCCTTTGTTTCTTCAACACCGATATTTAACAAGCCGATTTTCGGGTTTTCGATGTTTTCAACCTTTTTTAAATATGCATCTGCCATAACAGCAAATTGAACGAGCATTTCGGGTCTGCAATCTGCGTTGGCACCCATATCCATAAGCATATAACTACCGTCAGGAGACGGTAACATACTTCCGAGTGCAGGTCTTTTTACACCCTTAATTCTCTTAACAATAAGTGTACCGCCGACAACAATAGCGCCTGTAGAACCGGCAGAAACAAAAGCATCTGCCCTATCCTCTGCAAGTTCTTTGAAGGCAAGTCCCATAGAAGAATCAGAATGTGCTTTTAAGATTGATGTAGGGTCATCGTGCATCGTAATGACATCTTTGGTATCAACTATAATAAGAGAACTGTCAAAATCAAAACTATTATCTTTAATAATCTTTTCAATTACAGATTTATCACCGGTAAGTGTTATTTGAACATTAAGTTCCTTGTATGCTTGATACGCACCTTTTATTATTTCAAGCGGTGCATTATCTCCGCCAAAGGCATCTACTACAACTCTCATAAATTTCACCTTTCGTTAAAATATTCAAGCGATCTGTCAGCAAGAGCCATATACCGCTCTCTCTTATCCCGTATATGATTTTTTAGTGGAGGAATAATTCCGAAATTTGCTCCCATAGGCTGAAAATCAACAACCGTTTCGTCGCATATATAGTTTAAAAGAGCCCCTATCATCGTAAATTCAGGCAAAATAAGCGGTTTTTCGCCACAAAGTCTTTTAACCGCATTTATTCCGGCAATTATACCGCTTGAAGCAGATTCCATATATCCTTCCACACCTGATAATTGACCGGCAAAGAATATATTTTCGTTCTTTTTAAGAGATAAATCTTTACTTAGCAGTTTTGGGGAATTTATAAATGTATTTCTGTGCATAACACCGTATCTTACAATATTACAATTTTCAAGACCGGGTATTAAAGAAAAGACTCTTTTTTGTTCACCGAATTTCAAATTTGTCTGAAAACCGACCATATTATATAACGAACCGGCAGAATTCTCTTTCCTCAGTTGTACTACCGCCCAAGGTCTATGACCTGTCCTTGGGTCTTTCAGTCCTACCGGCTTTAAAGGTCCGAAACGAATTGAATCAATTCCCCTTTTTGCAAGGACTTCTACCGGCATACAACCCTCATACACATCAAAATCGTGAACAATAGCAGACTCGGCATTTATAAGTTCGTTATAAAATGTTTCATATTCCTGCTTATTCATAGGGCAGTTTATATAATCACCGTCAGACTGATTATCAGCATACCTTGAAGCAACAAAAGCCTTGTTAAAATCAATGCTTTCTTTTGTAACAATCGGAGCTGCCGCATCATAGAAATTAAGGTTTTCGGTTTCGCAATACCGCATTATATCATTTGCCAAAGCCTCGTCGGTTAAGGGTCCTGTTGCGATTATAACTATACCGTCTTTAGGAATTTCGGTAACAGTTTTATTTATAACATTTATATTAGGGTTATTTAAAATCAGATTTGTAATATATTCGGAAAATATATTGCGGTCAACCGCCAACGCACCGCCTGCGGCAACACTTGACTTATCGGCGGCCAAAAGGCAAACCGAACCGAGTCGCCTCATTTCTTCCTTTAAAAGACCTGCGGCAGAATCAATTCTACTTGCTTTCAAGGAATTTGAACAGACAAGTTCCGCAAAATTGTCGCTTTTATGAGCAGGAGTTTTTTTATCGGGTTTCATCTCGATAAGGTCGACTTTAAAACCTCTATTCGCAACCGCATACGCTGCTTCGCAACCGGCAAGACCGGCACCGATTACAGTAATTTTATTCATTATCGGATTTAGTATCCTTTTTGTATTTTTTTCTCGAAGGACATTCGGAGTTCATACAATACTTTCTGCCACGAAGACCGCTTATTATATAACTTCCGCATTCCTTACATATTTCGCCCGTGGGAAGTCCGGGGGAAGCAAAATCGCAATTAGGATAATTGGAACAACCGTAAAATTTATTACCTTTTTTAGAAACACGCTTTACAAGTTTGCTTCCGCATTTCGGGCAAGGTTGCTTGATTTCGTCTTCGGGAACAGGCTTTGTATTCTTACATTCCGGATAATTAGGACATGCCAAAAACTTACCGAATCTACCGTTTTTGATAACCATCTTGCTGCCGCATTTTTCACATATAATATCCGTTTCTTCGTCCGGAACTTTTACATGCTTTCCGTTTAAAGATTTCTCTGCTTTTTTATAGAGTGAATCAAAATCGGAATAAAACTCTTCAATTATTTTTTTCCAATCTGCTTCACCAACACCTATTTTATCAAGTTTTTTCTCAAATCCGGCAGTAAACTTAACATCAACAATAGACTTGAAATGCTCTCCTATCAAATCCGAAACGACCATACCGAGATTGGTAGGTTTAAGCGATTTTTTATCCCTTTCAATATAATTTCTTTGCAAAATATTTGAGATAATAGGTGCATAGGTTGACGGTCTGCCTATTCCGTTTTCGTCAAGTGCCTTAATAAGTGTAGGCTCGGTATATCTTGCAGGGGGTTGAGTGAAATGTTGATTTGGAACAAGTTTT
>DFHZ01000120.1 GCA_002371985.1 Ruminococcaceae bacterium UBA3710
GGAATTGTGTCGCAGCAATCGGAGTTGTGCGTTTTTCAGTGCGTACGCTTCGGCTTACGCACTTTTTTGATTAAGGGGAAAATATAAATGAAATGCGAAAACTATTTTTGTATTTATGAAACAAACGGGAATTGCATTTTAAAAGAAGTATCGTTAGATATTAACGGAACATGCGAAGAGTGCATTTATCCGTCAATAAGTCAAGAATTATTAGAAAAGGAAAAGAAAAGGGTACTCAGCGAATTAGATTTTTAGGTCGAGAGGCTCTACACCAAATACGCAGTCGAGAAGCTCGACACCAAATACGCATAATTTTGTTTTGGTTAAATTTTAATGTTTATACCTTGCGTTTATAGATTTGATTAAATATTGATATTTTAACAGGCAGATAATATCTGCCCCTACAAAGCATCAATATTGCATTGTTGACTAATATATTCATAAGTATTATAATGATTAAGTAATAATTCCGAGGAGAAGTTATATGTTAAAAATAGAACACTTAACAAAAATTTACGGAGATAAAAAAGCGGTTGACGACCTTAATATACATATAAACCCCGGCGAAATCTACGGTTTTATAGGTCATAACGGTGCGGGAAAGACGACAACTCTTAAAAGTGTTGTCGGAATTTTAAAATTTGACGAGGGCGAAATTTATGTTGACGGCGTTTCTATAAAAAATGACCCCGTAGCAGTAAAGAAAAAAATCGCTTATATACCCGATAACCCTGATTTATATGATTTTATGACAGGTATTAAGTACCTTAATTTTGTTGCGGATATTTACGGTGTTTCAGCAGAGGATAGAACAAATCTTATAGAAAAATATGCGGATATTTTCGGTCTTACAGCCGACCTTGGTGCTTCTATTTCCTCTTATTCTCACGGTATGAAGCAAAAACTTGCCATTATATCCGCTTTTATACACTCGCCTAAACTTATTATTATGGATGAGCCATTTGTAGGTCTTGACCCGAAAGCGGCACATTCGCTGAAAGAAATGATGAGGCAGGTTTGTAGTAACGGCGGTGCCATATTCTTTTCAACCCATGTTTTGGAGGTTGCCGAAAAGTTATGCGATAAGGTTGCTATCATTAAGCAGGGCAAACTTATAAAATCGGGAACTATGGAAGAGGTTAAGGGCGACGAAAGTCTTGAGGCCGTATTCCTTGAAATGGAGGAATAAAAATGATTAAGGCTTTGCTTAAAAAACAGTTCGCCGAGATTTTTAAATCATACTTTGTAAATCAAAAAACCGGAAAAGCAAGGTCAAAGGGTGCAACTATCGGCTTATTTGTCTTGTTTGCTTTTCTTATGTTCTTTTTAGGTTTCGTATTTTTCGGTATGGGTATGATGCTTTCGGAATTTCTTAAAATGCCCGGTTTTGAATGGCTTTACTTTGCCCTTATGGGAATTGTAGCGATTTTTTTCGGTCTTTTCGGAAGTGTTTTCAACACCTACGCAAGTCTTTATATTGCAAAAGATAACGACCTGCTTTTATCTATGCCGATACCTGTAAAATACTTGCTTATTTCAAGGCTTACAAGTGTTGTAGGGTTGTCGCTTCTTTATACATCTTCGGTCCTTATCCCTGCAACGGTTGTTTATCTTATTATCGGAAGGCTTAGTGTATTGGCACTTATTTTCCAAATCATACTTGTATTTGCGGTTTCCCTGTTCGTATCGGTTTTATCCTGCCTTTTAGGGTTTGTTGTTGCAGTTATTTCTTCAAAACTTAAAAACAAAAGTTTTATAACCGTTATTATTTCGGTTGTGTTTATAGGTGTTTATTATTTCTTTTGTTTCAGAATGAGCGATATTATAAAATCAATTTTTCTAAACAGCGATTCCGTAGTCAAAGGCATTAAGGTATGGGGAAATTTGTTTTATCTCATAGGAATGGCATCTATGGGTAAAGTAGTTCCTATGATTGTTTTTACGGCTATTACGATAATCGCCTTTATTCTTTGTTTTATAGTTCTTTCAAAAACTTTTATAGGTATTTCTACATTTAATAAGGGAGAAAAGAAGACCGTTTATAAGGCAACAACCGAAAAACAGTCTACACTTGAATCAGCCCTTATTAAAAAGGAATTTAAGAGGTTTACATCAAGTGCAACATATATGCTTAACTGCGGTCTCGGTGTTATAATTATGCCTGTTATCGCCGTAATTGCGATAATTAAAAGAAGTACGATTTTAGAAATTTTAGGACAGATTAAAACCGAAACTCCGGGATTTTATAAGATTATTCCGATAGTAATTATTGTTGCCGTTTCTCTAATGACTTCTATGTCAAGCATTTCGGTGCCTTCTATCTCGCTTGAGGGTAAAAATCTGTGGATATATAAATCTTTGCCGATAGAGCCATCAAAGATTTTAAATGCCAAAATAAAACTGCATATATACATTACCGCAGTTCCCGTTATACTGACCTCGATTATACTCGGCTTTTCGGCAGGTCTTGACTTTTCTATAATAATTCTTATGTCGGTTTTCCTTTATATTTATGTTTATTTCGGCGGAACTTTAGGTCTTATTTTGGGACTTGTAAAGCCAAATCTTAATTGGGTTACCGAAACGACACCGATTAAGCAGAGTATGCCTATATTCCTTAATATGATTATAGGCTTTGCCGTTCCGGCTGTTATTATGCTTGTCGGGTATTTCACAATAGAACTAATCGGTCTTGAAGTTTTTATCTCCGCCATTATTGTTGTTTTTGCCCTCGCTACAAGATTGCTCGGAAATTGGGTAAAAACAAAGGGTGTAGAAATATTTGAAAATCTTTAATTCTTTATTATAAGGAGAAGATTATGAAAAAATTATTGTTGATTTTATTTGTTGTTATTTTTGTGTTTTCTGCTTGCTCTTGCAGTGTAAAGAACACCGAGCCCCAAAGACAAGATACATCGGATGTATCTTCAGTTGTTTCGGAAAAAGAGCCCGAAACCATTCCACTTGTAATAGCAAAAGAACTTTTCGACAGGAATATAAGAGCACTTGAAGTTTTTAATTTGTCAAAACTTGACTATGAGGAAGAGCCGGTCGAGGGGACATTTTGCCCTGTAAAGGACGCAAGATTTAAAACTTTTGCCGACTTGGACGAATATGTAAGAGCAACCTTTGTTAAAGATGTTGCGGATAGCCTTTTAATTGAGAGAGGCCTTTATAAGGATATAAACGGCGTGTTCTGTATTGACATTTCAAAGTTAGAGGGCAGAGGCTATTATGTAAGTTGGGTAGACTATGATTTGGAAATAGTAAAGGGCGATGAAAATACCTGCGAATTTACCGTTACGGGATCTATTGAAGAGCCGTCAAACGACCCTCAAAGTGAGCCATATAAAAAGACAGCCAAAGCCAAAAATGTAGACGGTACTTGGTTGCTTCAGGAATTAGTATTCTGATATGAATGTAAGTGAAAAACTTTTAAAACTTGCAGATAAGGAATATGCTTCATTTTCGGCAAAACTGACACCGGGCGTTGACAGGGAAAAGTTTATAGGTGTTCGTGTTCCCGAACTTAGAAGTATTGCAAAAGATTTAGTAAAGACAAATACTTATCAGGGTTTTTTAAACGAATTGCCACACCGCTATTTTGACGAATTTATGCTTCACGGTCTTATTATTTCTCAAATCAAAGATTATGATACGGCGAAAGCGGAAGTGGATAGATTTCTGCCTTTTGTTGATAATTGGGCGGTTTGCGATACTATGAACCCGAAAGTTTTCGGGAAAAACAGGGAAAGACTTATAAAAGATATTAAAATCCTGATAAAATCAAAAGAAACCTATACCTGCCGTTTTGGTATAAAAATGCTTATGACTTATTTCCTCGATGATGATTTTAAAAGCGATTATCTTAAAATTGTTTCGGATATAAAGACAGAGGAATACTATGTTAAAATGATGGTTGCGTGGTTTTTTGCAACGGCTCTTGCAAAGCAGTGGCAATCTACAATACCTTATATCGAAAAAAGGACTTTGGACGGTTTTACGCATAATAAGACAATACAAAAAGCGGTTGAAAGTTATAGAATTACGGAAGACAGGAAGAAGTATTTAAAGACTTTAAAAGTATAAAAGTAGGGTATAGACATAAATCTATACTCTGATTGATGTTTTAGGGTATAATATGTTATAATGTTTTATAAACTGTTAAAGAGGGTGATGTCTTGAAAAAAAGAATAATATCATTTGTTTTGATAATATCAGTAATTGTTTCAACTCTTTGCTCGTGTAAAAAGATTTTTGATAACCCGCTAAGCGAATTTGAGGTTTTAGAAGAAATTCAAATAAAAACAGACGACCTTTTTGATAGTATCGACGAGACTTTGGGAAACGCCGGAACACACCCTACCTTGCCCGAAAAGCCCGAAACTAAAACGGGAGAAACCATAAATACCGACGAGGATATAAGAGAGCCTGTTTTTTCCGATTTTATAAACGATATAGGTTTTTCTGACAATAAAACCGTTCCCCAAAGTGATTATTACCAGTATAATACTTTAAGCGGAAACGAAAAGGAACTCTATGAAAGAATTGCAAAAAAAATCTCTAAATCAAAATATATTGTAGATGTAAATGACCTTTCACTCACCGAGGAGCAGGTGCTTTCGGTTTTCCAAAAGGTCTTGGCAGACTATCCGCAGTATTTTTATGTTTCAAAGAGTTGTATGGTCGCATACGGCTTAAGGAAAAGCAAAATCCGTGCGGTTATTTTAAGGTATACCGATGGCGATAATACCGACGAATTTGATAAAAATCTGAGCCTTGTAAGGGTCGCTGATCGTGATATAATAAACCAAAAAATCGCTGCATTGCAGTCAGAGGTCAAAACCGTTGTTTCAAAAATAAACGGCAATCTCCCGAGTGTTTTAAAGGAAAAAATTATTCACGACTATATAGTTAAATCCGTGAATTACGACACGCAAACCGCAGACAATGTAAAAAACTTGTATGTAACTTTGCCCCATGCTTTTGATTTGTACGGTGCGGTGGTCGAAAACAAGGCGGTTTGCGAGGGATATGCTAAACTTTTTCAATATCTTTGCTATAATGTAGGTATCAATTCAACCCAGATAATAGGAACGGGTAATAACGGAAATCATATGTGGAATGCAGTTTGCATTGATAATAAATGGTATCAGGTAGATGTTACATGGGACGATGCGGACGACTATATTTCTTATAATTATTTTAACCTGACAAATGAAACTATGGGCAATGACCATACACCGGATTCGCTTGATATTTCGGTCCCTGAATGTAATAGCACGGCAAGTTCGTTTGATAGTGTGTTTGCCGTTCGTATTAAGGATTTGAAAACCGACCCCGAAAACTATGAAAATGCGGTTTTGAATACGGCAAAGCTCGGCGATAAAGAACTCTATGTTTGCTTTGATGAAGATATAAGCAATGCTTCTTCTGATATAAAGTATATGAAAAGATATATGTTTAAAGAAAGCAGTGCTTTTAATAAGTACCTTAAAAAGCATGGAATAACACTTGAAAATTCCTTAATTCAAATAGGCAGGTATTATGTTTTAAATATAGAGTATTGATGTTGCGAAAAAGTCTATCACAGCGTATTTAATGAATATTGAATAATGCAAAATGAATAATACAAAGCAAAAATCCTATCACGAAAGTGGTAGGATTTTTGCTTTGAATGTTCATATCGCAAGTTAAAAACGCGAGAAACAGACTATAAAAAATGAGAACCTCAATTACGCGAATTGCGTGTCGAGGCTCTCGACTGGTGCCGATGACCGGACTTGAACCGGTACGGTATCGCTACCGAGGGATTTTAAGTCCCTTGCGTCTGCCTATTCCGCCACATCGGCATATCAAATATTTTATATTGAAATACGGTTTTTGTCAAGAGAAACTTGCATAAAACTATAAGTTTTTATCAATTTTTTAAAATTTTCATTATTTAGTATATTGACAACAACCTGCCTTTATGATAAAATAATTGGGTCAAATACGGAGAGGTATCGAAGTGGTCATAA
>DFHZ01000143.1 GCA_002371985.1 Ruminococcaceae bacterium UBA3710
CCGGAATAGCGACATATCCGCATTTATCACAATGAACAATCGGAATAGGCTCTCCCCAATATCTTTGACGGGAGAATACCCAGTCACGAAGTTTAAAGTTGGTTTTCCTCTCGCCTATTCCCTTTTCAATAATCCATTCTTGTATTTTCTTCTTGGCTTCTTCAACAGAAAGTCCGTTAAGGAAATCGGAATTTACCATTGTCCCCTTATTACAATCGGTATGAGGACCCTCCTCGATATTTCCGCCCGATACAACTTCAATCATAGGTATACCGAACTTTTTGGCAAATTCATAGTCTCTTGTATCGTGAGCAGGAACAGCCATGATGGCACCTGTACCGTAAGAAATAAGTACATAGTCAGAAATATAGATAGGTATTTCCTTGCCGTTTACGGGGTTTATAGCCATAACACCGTCAAGTTTTACACCAGTTTTATCTTTTGCCATTTCTGTTCTTTCAAAGTCGGACTTTTTGGCAGCCTCTTCCTTGTATGCCAAAACCTCGTCATAATTTTTTATTTTATCTGCCCATTTTTCAACAAGCGGATGCTCAGGCGACATAACGGTATATGTAGCACCGAACAAGGTATCAGCACGGGTTGTAAAGACTTCAAACTTATCGCCCAAAGTAGTTTCAAAGAAAAGTTGTGTGCCGTAAGATCTGCCTATCCAGTTTCGTTGCTGAGTTTTTACTCTATCAATAAAATCAAGATTATCAAGACCGTCAAGCAAACTATCCGCATACTTTGTTATTTTAAGCATCCACTGGCTTTTATCTTTATGAACAACTTCACTTCCGCAACGCTCACAAACGCCGTTTACTACCTCTTCATTTGCAAGAACGCATTTACAAGAAGTACACCAGTTTACCGACATTTCTTTTTTATATGCAAGACCGTTCTTAAAAAGTTGTAAGAAAATCCACTGAGTCCATTTATAATATGACGGGTCGGTTGTATTGATTTCCCTATCCCAGTCAAACGAAAAGCCTAAGGACTTTAACTGTCTTTTGAAATTCTCGATATTGTTCTTTGTAACAATAGACGGATGAATATGATTTTTTATTGCGAAGTTTTCAGTAGGAAGACCGAATGCATCCCATCCCATCGGGTAGAGAACATTATAACCCTCAAGGCGTTTTTTCCTTGCTACAATATCAAGTGCCGTATACGAACGGGGATGCCCTACATGAAGACCCTGTCCTGAAGGATACGGAAATTCTACAAGCCCATAGAATTTAGGAAGTGTATAGTCATCCTTTGTAGCAAAAGTTTTATTATCATCCCAAATTTTTTGCCATTTTTTTTCAATACTTTGATAATCGTATTTCATTTTTCAGTCTCCTTCTGCTTCCTTTAAAATATTATCAAGATTAAGAGAAACTCCCTCGCTCCACATTTTATCAAGATTATAAAATTCTCTGGAGTCAGGAGTAAAAATATGAACAATAACCGAACCGTAGTCAAGGACTATCCAACCTGTTGCCCTGCCCTCAATGTGATGCGGTTCAACACCAATTTCTTTTAACTTTTCTTCCACTTCATCGGCAAGAGAATGAACATGAGTTGAAGATGAAGCAGTAGCAATTACAAAGTATTCTGCAATAGAGGTTAATTCTTCAACTTTAATGACATTAAGGTTTTTTGCCTTTTTATTATTAAGTGAATTCGCAGATATTTCGATGATTTTTAAACTATCCATTATCAAGGCTCCTTTAACATAGTTTCATTATAAGCATTAACCGTATCAAGATGAATAGCACATCCTTTATCAGCCAAATCTTTAACGGTATAAGAAAGTGCATATTTAAATGCCTTATCAAGCGAAATGTCAACTAACTCTCTTATTACATCTACATCTTCGTAATCTCGGTCTTTTGAAGTAAAATCGGCAAGATAAAGAATTCTTGATAACAAAGACATTTCCGATTTTGCGGTTGTATGATAGCGAATAGCGTCAAAAATTTCTTCGTCTGCAATGTTTAAAACATATTTAACATACGCAGACCCTGATATGGCATGCCATAGTTTTTCACTATTATTCTCAATTTCATTGAGTTCAATTTTAAAAGTATCAAATATTTTTTTATGTTCCTCTTCTGTTGCATTTTTAGTAATATCATGAAGCAGTCCCGAAAGATAGGCTTTTTTAGTATCTGCACCGTATTTTTTTGCCAGTCGAAAAGCCTCATCCGCAACGCATAGTGAATGATAATACCTCTTTTGCGTCAACTTATTTTCAAGAATTTTTTTATATTCATTATAGTCTTTAAGCATTATAAAGTCCTTTTTCTTTTATATAATCATATATTTCTTTTGGAAGTAATTCTTTTTTAAGAGTGTTCCTGAAATCGGTAGAAGAAATATCAGGTATAGGTGTATCTATAACTACTATTTCAGCTCCAAGTTGTTTCATTTTTTCTACATCTCTTAAAAAATCTGCTTTATCATTCCTTGTAAAACTTAAAAAAACCACATTTTTAAAGAGTTCTTTAAAATTATACCATTTATCCAAAATTGCAATCATATCTCCACCGCAGACAAAATAAAAATTATCATTCGCATAGAGATTTTTAAGTTCTTTTACCGTATCAATAGTATAACTTTTACCCTTTCTGTCAACCTCGATAGATGAAACTTCCGCTTTAGGAAAATCTTTGCAAATAATATTGCACATATTCAAACGGTGTATATCATCCGCTAAATAATCAGTCGCCTTATGGGGCGGTATATGGTCGGGAATTAAGAGAATGTGATCTATAAATTCAAGGTCCGATACTGCCTTAAGCATCTTTAAATGACCTAAATGAAAAGGATTGAAAGTACCACCGAAAATCGCCGTATTCATAACTACTTTACCAAGGTAATGATTTTTTCTTTTGAGGGTCTGTACAGTACAAATTTAGAGCCTATAACCTGCACAACATCAGCACCTACT
Organism: Ruminococcaceae bacterium UBA3710; assembly: GCA_002371985.1. Classification (GTDB taxonomy): domain Bacteria; phylum Bacillota; class Clostridia; order Oscillospirales; family Acutalibacteraceae; genus UBA737. The sequence goes on from DFHZ01000143.1 coordinate 2,939, forward strand.
TTTTCTGCGACAAATTCGGCAGTCTCCCTTGTTGTTTCGGGGGCTGTTTCAAGCCTTCTTAATTTAATCAGTTCACGGGCATTAAGAGCATCGTCAATCTGCTTAATAGACTTTTCGGAAACACCTGATTTTCCTATTTGCATTATTGTTTCATAGGTATTTGCCATTGCACGAAGTTGTGCTCTTTGTTTACTGTTTAACATAAAATTCCTCACAAATATTCTTTAAGTTTTTCGCTGAAATTCTTTATTGCTTTTCCTCTATGGCTTATGCTGTCCTTTTCCGCAGCTGAAATTACGGCAAAACAACCCTTTTCGCTGATAAA
>DFHZ01000003.1 GCA_002371985.1 Ruminococcaceae bacterium UBA3710
GCGGTGCACTCCTTGACGAAAACGGCAAACTAATCGGAGTAAACAGTTCAAAAATAGTTTCCGAAGAATTTGAGGGTATGGGCTTTGCAATTCCCGTAAATTCGGTTGTTGATATATGCAACAGAATTATCACCAATAAGGATAAGCAAGAGCCTTATGTCGGAATAACTATAAGCGACAAATATACTTCGGATGTATTATCGGCTTACGGTTATCCGGTAGGTGCAGTTGTGCTGAGTGTTGCCGAAGGCAGTACAGCCGAGAGTGCCGGAATTAAAAAAGGCGATATTATAACCGAGTTCAACGGAGTAGAAATTACCGAGTATAATGTATTTGGCGAAGTTTTGAAGAAATGTACGCCGAACACATCTGTAAACATTAAGATTTACCGTTCGGGCAGATATTACCAGACAAAAATAAATATAGGCTCAAATTCATAAGTTTTAGGGGACGGCAGAATTGATTTTCTGCCGTCCTTATTGTTTGACAAGACAGTTTATATTTAGTATAATAAACCTATGAAAATAGGAAATTTAGAAATTAAAGGTTATGCCTGTCTTGCACCTATGGCAGGAGTTGCCGATAGGGCAATGAGAGAAATATGTATTCTTCACGGTTGCTCCTATACGGTAGGGGAACTTGTAAGTGCAAAAGGTTTATCGCTTTCGGATAGAAAGTCCCTTGAATACCTATATCGCCCAAAAGGCGATGTACCGAGTGCTATTCAACTTTTCGGCTCCGAACCGGATATAATGGCTACGGCAACAAAAATCGCCTGTGAAGCAAAACCCGACTTCATTGACATCAATATGGGTTGTCCTGCTCCTAAGGTTGCCGGGAACGGTGGCGGTAGTGCCTTGATGGGCGATATACCGTTAGCCGAAAAAATCGTAAAAGCCGTTGTAAAGGCTTCGACGGTGCCGGTAACAGTAAAAATGAGAGCCGGAATTGACGACAGTTCGTTAAATGCCGTAGAACTTGCGGTTGCCTGTGAATACGCAGGAGCATCTGCCGTTACGGTACACGGAAGAACAAAAAAGCAAATGTATGCTCCGCCCGTAAATATCGATATAATAAAAAAGGTTAAGCAAAGTGTAAAAATACCGGTAATCGCAAACGGGGATATAACAGACGGAAAATCCGCCAAAGAGATGTACGAAAAAACCGGTTGTGATTTTGTTATGGTCGGAAGAGCTGCTTGCGGTAATCCTTTTGTATTTGATGAAATAAACTCATTTTTTGAAAACCGGGAATATACTCCGCCTTCACTTGAAGAAAAACTTAATGTTTTAGTAGAACAAATTAAACTTATGAAAGAATACCGCTCACAGAAGGTAGCAATGCTTGAAGCGAGAAAGCATACCGCCTGGTATCTTACAGGCATAAGGGGAGCGGCATCTTTAAGACGAGAATGCGGAAGTATAAATTCTACCCAAGATGTAATGCTTTTATGCGAAAAAGCACTTGAATACAACAAAGATTTATGATAAAATATCAATGCTTATTAAGTAGGGAGATGCAGTTATTTATGTCAGGCCATTCAAAATGGAATAATATCAAAAGAAAAAAAGAAAAAACCGATGCTGCTAAAGCAAAGGTTTTCACAAAAATGGGTAGGGAAATCGCAGTTATCGTAAAACAGGGTGGACCTAACCCGCAGGAAAACAGTCGATTAAAGGACGCTATTGCTAAAGCAAAAGCCGCTAATGTTCCGAATGACAATATAGAGAGAATTATCAAAAAGGCCGCCGGAGAGAGCGGCGGAGCCGAGTATGAAGAGTTAATCTATGAGGGATACGGACCGAACGGTGTCGCAGTTGTAGTAGAAACTTTGACCGATAACCGTAACCGTACCGCCGGAGATGTTCGTCATTATTTCGATAAATGTGGCGGTAATTTAGGTCAGTCAGGCTCTGTTATGTTTATGTTTGACCGCAAGGGAATTATTGAAATAGAAGCAGAGGGACACGACGAAGACGAGGTTATGGAAGCAGCGCTTGATGCCGGAGCAGAGGATTTCAACTTTGACGGAGATGTTTTTGAAATATCTACGGCACCTAATGATTTAGGTAGTGTGCGTGATGCCTTAGAAGAAAAAGGTTATTCTTTCCTTTCTGCTGAAGTGCAGTATGTTCCTCAAACGACTACTGTAATTGAAGATGCGGAACTTCAGGCGAAAATGGAAAAACTCATTGATATGCTTGAAGAAAATGACGATGTTCAAAACATCTGGCATAACTGGGAAATGCCTGAAGAATAATAAAATGAAATCGGGTGCAACAAACATATTGTTGCACCCGAAATATTATTTGAATATGTATGAATATTCTCTGCTTTGAGCAAGAGAAACATAGTCATTTTCAGATACTATTATATGGTCTATCAATCTGATGCCGACCTGATTTAAAACATTGCTTAACTGTATTGTAGCATCAATATCGGCTTTGCTTGGAAGAGCAAAACTTTTCGGATGATTGTGAGCAATTATGGCACATGATGCATTGTTGTCTAAAACATATTTTACTATAGACCTTGTTGAAATGCTGACCTCTCCGATGTCGCCCTCACTTAAGAATTTAAAATCAATTATTCTACCAACCGGGTCAATACAAGTGATACTCATTTGTTCGGTTGTAAGACCGTAATATCTCGACAGAATATAATCGCATATATTATCGTTGTTTAAAGATTTAAACAGATTATCGCTTTTTTCGAGTTCGCATTGCCTTGCTAACGGAATAATCATTTTTAAAAGTGCGACATTGCTTTCGGTTATTCCTTTAAATTCTATTAACTCTTTGACGGGTGCTTCAAATACTCCGTTTAGCGATTTGTATTTTTTTATCAACTCATGTGCTAAAGGGTTGGTATCTTTTTGGGCTATGCAAAAGAACAGAAGTAACTCAAGCCATTTATGTTCGGGGGTACTGCTGTTGAAATTACCGTCAAGAAATTCTTTTTTAAGTCGGTTTCTATGACCTGCATGAATGTTTTCTCCCATTTTTTCACCACCGAATTTAATTACTTTAATTATACTAAATTTATCCGAAAAATCAAGAAAAGAGATGAATATTATAAAAAGTTTTGTCATAACAAAGAACGATGCGGGACAGCGAATAGACAAGTTTATTACAAAGACTTGCCCTAAAATGCCTACATCATTGCTTTATAAAAGCCTTAGAACAAAAAATATTAAACTAAATCGAAAGAGGGCAGATATATCAACCCGTCTTAAAGAGGGAGATGTAGTTGATATGTATGTTTCTGACGAGTTTTTCGAGAAAAAGGCACCTACATACGACTTTTTATCATCTCCAAACAGAATAGATATAGTATATGAAGACGAGAATATTATTTTAGTTGATAAAAAGCAGGGTTTGTTAGTCCATCCTGATAAGGGAGAATACCGTGATACACTAATCGGGAGAATACAGCATTATTTGTATGAAAAGGGTGAATATAAACCCGATGTTGAAAACAGTTTTAAACCTGCACTTGCAAACCGTATTGACAGAAATACGGGCGGAATAGTAATTGCCTGTAAAAATGCAGAGGCTCTCCGAATTATTTGTCAAAAGATTAAGGATAGGGAAATAGATAAAAGATATTTATGTATCGTCCACGGTATTCCAAAACCTAAATCGGCGACCCTCCAAGGGTATCTCGAAAAGAATGAAGAGAAAAACAAGGTATATTTAAGTAGTAAAAAAACCGACAATAACAGAACTATAAAAACAAAATATAAAACTTTAAGTTCTAAAAATCAGTTGTCGTTACTTGAAATTGAACTCTTAACGGGGCGTACTCACCAAATAAGAGCACACATGGCATCTATCGGTCATCCGCTTGTTGGGGACGGAAAATACGGAAAACTTGCGGATGATAAAAAAGCAGGTTTTGATAAACAAGCACTTTATTCTTATAAAATTACTTTTAATTTTACAAGCGATGCCGGAATGCTTGAATATCTGAACGGTAAAACATTTACCGTAAAAGATGTATGGTTTGCAAGGGAAGTATTCGGCAAAACCGATTTTTAGTTTTCGTTTAACTTTTTGTAAATGTTTATAATTTCTTTTCGCAACTGAAGGTTTTCGGGAAGTTTTAGTTTTGGGTCTGATGCGAGTAATTCGTCTGCTGCCTGTCCGCATAATTTAAGTGTTTCACTACTTGAAAAGATGTCGGCAATTCTAAGGTCAGGCAGACCGTGTTGGCGGTTGCCTAAAAAGTCGCCGGGACCTCTTAAACTCAAATCTTCGTCAGCAATTTTAAAACCGTCTTTGTTATTTACTATAATATTAAGACGCCTTTTTGTGGCTTCGCTTTTAGAATCGGAAATTAAAATGCAGGTGGATTTATACTTGCCTCTGCCTATTCTGCCTCTTAACTGATGAAGTGCCGATAGCCCAAATCGCTCGGCATTTTCAATCACCATTATTGCGGAATTGGGAACATCAATACCTACTTCGATAACGGTTGTAGAAATAAGAAGATTGAGTTCTCCGCTTGAAAATGCTTTCATAACACGGTCTTTTTCTTTTGGTTTCATTTTTCCGTGCAACAAGCCTAATTTATAGTCTGCAAAATAACCGGTTGATAATTCTTCAAAATATTCATTGGCACTTTTTAAATCAAATTCTTCATTTTCTTCAACAAGCGGACAAACTATGTAGCCTTGGCGACCTTCGTCAAGGTGTTTTTTTACATAGGCTAAAACTCGGTTTCTGTATGAACTGTCTACCAAATATGTGGCAATATCTTGTCTGCCTTTTGGATATTCGTTTATCATACTTATATCCAAATCGCCGTATATAATAAGACCGAGAGTTCGTGGAATGGGGGTTGCCGACATAACAAGTGTGTGTGGGTGGTTGCCCTTAGAGGAAAGATTACCTCTTTGTTTAACACCAAATCTGTGTTGTTCGTCGGTTATTACTAAACCTAAGTTTTTGAAAACTGTATCGTCCGTTAAAATGGCGTGAGTACCTATGATAATGTCATAATCACCTGACATAATTTTTTCTTTAATGATGCTTTTATTCTTTTGAGTAACTGAGCCTGTCAGCAAACAAATCTTTATATCGGTGCCATCAAGCGTCGAAGATATGTTCTCAAAATGTTGTGTTGCCAACACTTCCGTCGGTGCCATTAAAGCCGACTGCAAGTTGTTTTTTGCACAAACATACATTAAGGCGGTTGCAACAGCGGTTTTTCCGCTGCCGACATCACCTTCAATCAGCCTGTTCATTGAATAACCCGACTGCATATCTTTAAGGCAGTCGTTTATAGCACTTTTTTGGGCATTAGTAAGTTCATAGGGCAGGAGCGATAAAAAATCATTTACGCAATTATTTTGTATTTTATTGGCAGTTTCGTTTCTTTTCTTACCTTTTAGTAATGTCAACGATAATTGAAGCACAAATAATTCTTCAAAAACCAAGCGTTTTTTCGCTCTTTCAAGTGCTTCGTTTGTTTTTGGAAAGTGTATGTTGTTTATAGCATACAAAAGGTCGCAAAGCCCGTACTTTTCTCTGATACTTTCAGGTATCGGGTCTTCGGGCAATTCGCAGGTCAAGGCGGTTTTCATTAGTTTGCTTATTGAGTTTGATGACATAAGTGCCGTAGCGGGGTATATAGGCTCAATAGAATTTCCGCCGACTTCTTTTATAACGGGTGATGACATTTGAGGCATTCTGAGTGTTCCCGTGATTTTACCTAAAAAGAGATATTCGCTACCAAGATGAAGTTTATTAGCCAAGTATTTGTTGTTAAATATCGAAATGTTTACATATCCCGTTCCGTCAAAAATATTGAATTTGTAAATTGTCATATTCTTCTTTATATAATTTTCGATAACAGGGGATACTATCTTAGCCTTAATACAGACCTTTTCTTCAAAGTTACAGTCGGATATATTCTTTTGCTTTGAAAAATCTTCATAGTTTCTCGGATAATAACGCAAAAGGGCACCGACTGTATCGATGCCCAGATTATATAATGTTTTTGCGCGTTTTTCACCAACGCCCTTTAAATATCTTATATCACTCGAAAAGTTTAACATACTATCACTCAACAGAAATAATATAGTAATAAACCGGTTGGTTTCCTTTTATGAATGTAATCTCAACCTTTGAACCGAATTTAGCATTTAACTGCTCCTCGAGTTCATTAGCCTCGCTGTCCGACACATCTTCGCCGTAAATAACGGTGATAAACTCGCTGTGCTTTTTAAGCATTTGCTTTATAAGTTTAAGAGCGGATTTTTGAAGGTCGGTATCAACGAAAGAGATTTTTCCTTCAATCATATTAAGCAATTCGCCTTTTTTAATCTTAAATCCGTCAAAATCAGAATCACGGGCGGCGAAAGTAATCTGACCGGTTGCGATTTTTTCGGTGGCTTTTTGCATATTTATAGCATTTGTATTGTTATCGGCATCTGGGTCGAAAGCAAGACATGCCGCAATGCCTTGAGGAATAGTTTTGGTATGGATAACAATTACATTTCTTGTGCTAAGAGGTATAGTCTGCTCGGCAGCCATAATTATATTCTTGTTATTCGGAAGTACAAAAACAGTTTCTGCCGGAGTTGACTCAATAGCACGAAGAATATCGTCGGTACTCGGGTTCATTGTTTGTCCGCCGCTTACTACGGTATCAACCATAAGTTCGCCGAATAGGTCTTTGATACCGTCTCCCGCTGCAACCGAAACAAAACCATAAGGCTTTGTTATTTCTACAGGTTTAATCTCTTCTTTAAGGTCGGCTGTCTTTGCAGGACGGTTTTTTGCATTTTCGGCATCGTGCTTTGC
>DFHZ01000187.1 GCA_002371985.1 Ruminococcaceae bacterium UBA3710
TCGTAAGATTCGATCATCTTTTTAAAAGTGTGTCCCGGGCGACCTGTGAGATGTGTGCCCAATTTTTCAAAAATTTTACCGAATGTATCGCCCGTAAAAATCTTGACCGCAATCTCGCAAGTGCCGTCATCAATAGGGGTTACATATATCTTGTCAATATATCTGTTTACAAAGGCGGAGTCTATCATTTTTCCGGATGCTTCGCTTTCCGCTTTTTTAAGGATGTTTTTTATCTCCTCAATATTTTGTTTATATCCGGCACGGGAATTTATTTCGTTTTGCGTTTCCTCAATGGAGGAATAAATTTCGGCGGACTCGTCCGAAATTTGCTTGTTCATCTCCACAAAATCACGGTCGCTTATTTGCCCCGATACATTGTATTCAAGCAACTTAGATTTTTTCTTGGAAAGCAAATTCAGCCGGTCTTTAAGTTTTTTCAGTTCCCCCGGGGCGGTATCGTCAGATACAATTTCGGCATACATCCCGGTATATTCTTCGATGATGCGTTTTGCGTCTTCGGCGGTATCCCGGAATACTTCGTAAAGGATTTCTTTGATTTCTTCTTCATAAATTGTAAAGGAAGGGCAGGAGTCGGTGCCGTTGTTGATTTTACCCGAGCAGATCCAGCGCGACAGTACATTTCCTTTGCGGTCTTTGCTGTCCTTGCGGTAGTATAATTTTCCACAGTGGGTACAATACATTTTACCCGTCAATAAATTGGGGTGGTTGCACTGGTTTTGCCGGTTTTTCACATCACGGCTCCGCCTCTTAAGCACCTCATTTGCCTGTTCCCAAAGATCTTCACTTACAATAGCCGGTACAATTTCGCCTGTTTCGTCCTTGAACATAACCCATTCTTCCGGCGGTAAAAATTTTTGTTTTTTAGTGAACATATCAATGATTTTTACCTTGTTGCCTACATAATAACCCTTGTATTTCGGGTTGGAAATGGTATTGGACATTGTGCTGTGGCATATCCTCTTGCCGTTGTTGTTGCGGTAACCCTTATTCCAAAAGATATCTTCAATTTGTTTCATACTGTAATTGTCGGTGGCGTAAAGTTCAAATAATTCACGAACCATTTCAGCTTCTTTTTCGTCAATTACAAGTCGTCTGTTGTCCTTACGGTAGCCGAAAATTCTGCTGTTTCCAAGGACAACATTTTTCTTTATGGCCTCTTGGTGACCGAACTTGATACGGCTTGACAGTTTACGCAATTCGTCCTGTGCAATGCCGGACATTATTGTAAGCCGTAACTCACTGTCCTCGTCAAGCGTATTGATGTTATCGTTTTGAAAGAATACACCCACACCGCAGTTCAGCAAATCACGAGTGTACTGAATACTGTCAAGCGTGTTACGGGCAAAACGGGTGATTTCCTTGGTAATGATCAGATCAAAAAGCCCTGCTTTTGAATCACGAATCATCTGGTGAAAATTCTCACGCTTTTTGGTACTCATACCCGAAAGACCTTCGTCAATATATCCCTCAACAAACTCCCACTGACTGTTTTTCTTTATAAACTCACGGTAGTATGAAATCTGGTTGTCAAGCGAATTTAACTGTTCGTCCTTTTCGCTTGATACACGAGCATAAAAAGTGACGCGTAAGGGTATATCGTATATACTTTTCGTCCTCATCGCCTGCCTGACAGAATGTACATCCATAAAAATATCTCCTTGTTGTTCATTGACAAATTATATAACAATAATATCACAACTATAATAAAAAATCAACCATATATTATATTATGGTTTTGTGGTTAAAATTTGTTGTACAGTGCATGACATTCACACGTTATGATTGTTCAATGTTTTGTTTAATATAGGATTGAATTCTAAACCAGCAAAAGCAGGTGCACTTAAATTCGATCGTCAAATACCATTTTTTAGTAGGCATTTTTGTTATCAAATGACGAATTTTTGTTCCCGGCACTTTTTTTCGTCATGAAAAACAGGCTTTTTCGATGGATTATTTACCTAAAATAACACGTAAAACGCTTTACTTGCAGGTTTTCTCTTTGTTTTGGCAGCAATAATTTTTTCTTAAAAAAATTTGCGTCAAAAATTGGGTCAGTTGATTTTTTGCGTTTTGCTTCAGGGAACCTATGACATTGCGGTTGTTAATCTTTGGCTCTTAGACGAAAATGTGAAATGCGTGCAAACCCTTGATATTACTGAGTTTTTGCGCTTTTGCGTGTGATTTGAATGGATAAAAATTATCGTTATTTTCGTCATGAAAATTCTCGGAAGAAACAGCAAAAAGCAGTCCTAAACGGAGCAAACGGCTGTTAACCGGTGGGTCGTAGGTTCCGTTTGCTTCGTTTGATAACGAGAAGTGCTGATAAATACTGAATTTGCACGATTTTTCCCGTTTATCTCGGAAAAAATGACCCAAAAGTTGACCCAAAAACAAGAGGACTTATTTGGAGAAAAATGCCCAAATAGGTCCTTTTTGGTATAGAATGGAATAATTAGTCTAAATCAATAGGAATGTAGAAACAACGAATTTTTTCTGTTTCAATAGCTTTATATTCGTCCAGTAAGTGTGAATAGGTGTCCGTTGTGAGGCGAGTTGTAGTGTGTCCCAGCATTTTGGAAATCGTCACAATGTCGATCCCGCTTTCAAGACACCGTGTTGTAAAGGTGTGTCGGAGCGTGTGAAAGTTTGCATTTTCGATTCCCGCCTTGGCAAGCAGTTCTTTGTAATACTGATAAAATCGTCTAGGCTCGATCGCTTTGTTCAGATGATTGCAAAAGACAAAATCATCCTCGGAATGTTCAATACCCTTGTCCGCTTTCCATGCAAGCATCTTTTCTTTGTATGTCTTGAACTCATCTGCCAGTTCATCAATGATGTACACATATCGAACGGAGGATTCCGTTTTGGTTGTGGTAAGATCCAAAACCGATCGAGTATCTCCGGATTCTGTTATATCATAATGGCGTACCAGTTGTTTTGTAATTGAGATATGCTTTTTGTCAAAATCCACATCCGACCATTGAAGTCCCAGTATTTCGCCTTTGCGCATGCCGGTATACAGTGCCAATATGACGGCAAACATCAAATGTCGATCGCTGTTTCTTGCGGCGCGAATCAAAGCGGCTTGTTCGTTGCGAGTTAAAGCGCGCGGCTTGTGTATGGCACCTTTCGGTAGTTTAACGCCATCCACCGGATTGCGAATAAGGATTCTGTTTTGAATTGCCAACCTGAAAACCATGGATAGAAGGTTTCTTATATTTAGCAGCATTTTTGGACTGAGCGGCTCGTCGGATTCAATTTTTCTGAGACTTAGAAGGTGCTGCTGTATCATAATGGACGATATGTTTCCAAGCGCTACGTCCCCTATTTTGCCCATATGATGATTCAAAATACTGAGATAAGAGGCATATGTATTGCCTGTGACATGGGGCTTTGAGTAGTTTTCAAGACAACAAAGTGTCCAATCCTTTAAGCGTGTGGTGGAAAGAGCAAGGTTATCAAGCTCATAAAGCTTTGCTTCCTCCATTTGTTTCAAAGTATCCGCGAGTTTTTCACGCACCTGTTGTTTTGTCTTTCCATATATTTGAATACCTTTGCCATGATTCATTACCTTAACGGTGTATCGCCCGTCGCTCCGCTTTTGGATTTTGTAACTCTTCAGTTTTTTCATGTGTTTACCAACCTTTCATTTATTATTATCAATTATGCCATAAAGAAAGTTGACAGCGAATAATTGTTAACAAATCGTAAAAGAAGTGCCTGAAACTTGACATTATTATTGGAATAGTGTATTATGTAAATGAGAACTGGAAGGATTATTGAAAAGTTGTGTTTGAAAAAGGCCGTTCTCGCCTTATTTGAACACAACTTTTTTTGTTTTTATTCCATCTCAAACTGTTATCGTATTTATGAAGTGGAAATCTAAAGAATCTGTAAGAAAGGAGAAAAAACATGTCCGAAGAGCAGATGAACTGTCTGTTTTACGATGCCAATCAAGTGTTTTCTATGGTGGGCATTCACAAGACCAAAGGATATACATGGTTGGAAAAGATCAGACAGGACGGGGAACCCTTCAAAGTGATTCGCATTGACAAGTTGTATAAGATTAAAAAAGAATCCTTTGATTCTTGGATGGCGACCCTGTAGTGAGAAAACGCCGTCAAAAAAATGTTATGGAAACATTTTTTCGACGGCAGTTCTTTCTTACGGACTCAAAACAAAATACTTCGTTGTATTTTGTCATATCCTGTTGTGATATGTGATTTTCTGTGGTATACTATTTTCAATGGTAAATTGTTAACGCCCAATAGTAAAATGGGATATAACATCTGAAGAATAAACTGCAACAATTGTAAGTAAAACGCAAGTTTGTAAAATCAAATGCTCGTGCAAAAGTTTATTATGCTTTATGAAAAAATCTTTGATTTGGATCAATTTTTACCGACAAGTGAGACAGGCTAAATGAAAATTAACGCATTGATAATATCAAATTACAAAAACATAAGCGGGGCATGGAACGCACCTAAAGCAGATGAAAAGACGGCGGGATTAATCCAAAAACTCGCCGCCGTTCTTGACAAACTGGAGTCGCAGGGAGACGATAATCTCCATTCTGTTTGGATCAAAACTCGCCGTCCTACCTTCCGACAGTTTTACAAATATAATTACGAATATGATGTGCCGTACAGCAAGGCGGATCAGAAGACTCTTGCGCGTGCAACAGGGGAATATAAGGAAAACTATCCGGATCCCGCCGTATGGTTTGAACTATCGGTAAAGCACTTTGAAAGAGATCCAGGCGTTGAGTTTTACGGTGTCTTTATCGACAACAGTTATGTTCTTGCTGTCAACGACCTAAACGGCGGTTCGGAGGAAGACGCGACCGATTTGATTGAATGGGCTATAGAAGAATCCGAAAAGGTGGTTGACGCAGTAAAAAACGGAACGTACGGACAAATGCTCAAAAAGATCCCATATAGATATCTTACGGGCAGCATCAGGCGGCGCGATTTATGGGAGATTGATCCTAAGTCGAAAAAGGATTTCTTCTCAAGATATAAAAAAGCCGAGATAAAGAAGTTTTTTAAAAATTTCAAATTGTACGAGCCGGGTATTACGCTTTTGCCTGAAATGACAGCAAGAATTTTCTATGAAGCATGCGCCGTTGTATACAAAGCTTTGGGAAGAGATAAAAAGTCAAAGTCTTTCAGGTATCAGGAAATCGAGAGTGAAAGAAATCGTTACGACGGCGACCCACTGACTCCTAAAGAGTTGTATTACGCAAACGCCGACGGCAGAGATGACGGATTAAAGAACGTCCCGTTGGACGATTCCGCCGCATTTGAAGAATGGGACCGCAACGAGGAACCGTATTATCAATCAAACGGAAATCATCCGTGGGAGATCATACCGTCGTTCAGCACAAGCTTCAGTATGCACCTCTTTCCTTGGAAATCAAAAATCAGCGGCTATTATTTCAGCTTGTCCGGGGAGAGTGATTTGAGAGCACCGGAAACCGTAATCGCAGCAAACGCTTTGATCGACGCAGGTTATCCCACTAGGGTGGTCAGAATAGAAAAAATCTTCAACCGCTTGGAAGGCAACGATTATGTATCCATCGTTCCGGAAGAACAAGCAAATATATATGAAGATTCCATTCAGCTCCCAGAAGGTGACCTCGGGAGAAAAATTGCAGCAAAAGTCAAATGGGACTTTGAAACTTATAAACTGAAAAATTGTTGATGAGACAGGTAAAGAAAAGAAGATGATTCTGCTTTCAGCCCATGTCGACGCCGATCTTTGTGTCCCGATGAGTGCATCTTCCGTCGAGCGTCTTCTGCATACCCTCTGCAATGTCGACGAGATCGAAAAGCGTGGCGGTAGGGCGACGTATTACGTGAGAATAGAACAATAAATATTAGGATTGAAAAATTGGTCTTGTCAAGACACTTTAATTCTATTACTGTGTTGGGAAAAGCGTCAGATGCAACGACTAAAGGCAGGTGGGAAAAATGTATGATGTAAAAAAGCATAAGTGTGGGACAAAAGGTGGGAAACGAATTTTCAAAACTGCTGTTGAACTCTTGATTTTTGCAGCGAGTTAAAGTATAATAACCTTAACAACTTAATAAATACCGTTGCGAGTGCCTTTAGTGTGAATGAATGATACGGTAAAGGCGTTCGCGGCGGTATTTTTTATATTCATTCTTTTGACAATGATTAAATTATAATAATCATTTAAATTTATGAAGGAGAGGTTAAATGCTTTTGAGTAAAGAAAACAAAATTTGCTCATAATACTAATGAGCAGAAAGGGAAGCAGCATGGAGAAAGATAATAAGCTGAAACTTGAAATTATGACAAGAGAGTTAAGGATGCTTTATTACAATAATTATCTGTTAGAGAATAATGTTATAACAAAGCGTGAGCATGATAAAATGTATCTTGCCATAATTTCCAAGTGCGGCAAGAGAAGACGCAATGAATTAGGTGAAATCTCTCGCGAGGAGCGTCTTTCTTCCGCCCGGCACATATAATTTGTGCCGATACATATAATTCTAAGCTTATTATCTAAGGTTGTAGAGTGTGTAAGAAACAACAGCAGTCTGTATATTACTACAAACTGCTGTTTAAAATTATTTAGAAGAGGTGGGGAGGGCAAGTAGTTTTCTGACTCTGCTCTGCAAATGGTTTTCAATCGCTGTCAGGCGTTCTTCTGGTAGATTTATGCTTGGATGACGGGTAAATCTAAAACCAATAAGTTTTCTGAGTTGATTTTTTTGTTTTGTGCCCATTACTTCGGCACAGATGCTTTCGTAAGTAACGCCATAAGGATTTGAACGGGTTTTAGCATAGGCATCTAAATTTTTTATATCGTCTTCCATAGCGTAATTGAATAGTGATATACCGTTATCAAAGATCGGCGCAGGACCTATTATCATTCCGTTTTTGTTATCCCTTAAAACACCGAAGTTTCCAAAGTGTCTATCTTCATTATAAATAACAGCATCAAACACCAACATACTTTTCAAAAATTCGGCGCAGTCTTCGCCCATATTTTCGTAGTAATTTAGACAAGCCTTAATACCGCCGCTTTTAACAATTCTGCCTATGGGAATAAAGGATGTATCAATATCGGTAAATATTTCACATTTTGATGCTAAAATTCCTTTCCAGTTTTCTAAATCATACTCGACAGCATACAGTCCCATTGTTTTCGCAATTTGATAGGCATAATATTCGGAATATGGCTCGTTGCCTGAATTGGCAAAACCTTCTGTACCGCCTTTGTAAAGATATATGCCATCATCTTCAATAAATCTCCACGCCTTACGAAGCATACCTTGCGTTGTAAGTTCAGGGGAAGTAGTAAACGCTTTATTTGCTGTGCCAACACCGGTATAAGCAACCAGCGATAAAACTTCGGAAAAACGGTTTTCATAGAGATTATACTCCTTAAAAGTGCCGTTAAAGTCAGACGGAACTACCCAGTAACTGTCATTAAGTGAAAGTCCTTTACACACATCAATAATACCTTTTGTGTTATTAATGCTAAGACCGAGCGTTTTTAATATTTCGTCAACAAACGCACGGTTTTTAGGAATAACTCTGCGTTCCAGCCATTTTATGATGCCTTCATCTGTTAATTCTAAATCTAAAGGGAAAAGGTTTTCCATATCTTTATTTACGGATAAAATATGTGCTTTTAAACCTTCTAATCCTTTTTCTTCAAGAGAAAAAGTCAAGAGTTCATCATCATATAAACGAAGGGAATAATTGGTATTCATACTATCGCTCCTTTCTTCCAAAAGCATATCTACATCTTTGCCAAGGGCGTTTGATATTTTTATCAGCATATCAAGAGATAAATTTTGTGTTCCGCTTTCAATTCGACAAATGTTAGACCGCTGTGTACCGATTAAACTTGCCAATTCTGCTTGCGACATTTGTTTTTCTAGACGTGCTTCAGTGAGTTTAGATATAATTCTTTGTCTTGAATGTAGTAAATCATTGTCGTTCACAGTGTATCACTCCAAAATCGGTTTAATCTATGTTATCATATTTGATAACATATGTCAATAGTATTATTGTATGTTGCAATTATTTTGCAGATATAGAGAGAATATTTGTTGTTTATAATTTAAAATAATACGATTTTATTCTTGATAAATGAATAAATATGTGGTAAGATGATAAGCAAGATAATAAGCAAGTCGGAGGAAAATTAAATGCCATATTCGCCACCATATGAGATAACGGATAAAATATTATCGCTCGTTGCTGAAATTTCAGAAAAAATCGGCAAAATCACCGAACGCACAAATTTGGATTCAAAACCGCACTTGCGTAAGAACAATAAAATCAAATCTGTTCATTCGTCTCTTAAAATTGAGGCTAATTCTTTATCATTGGATGAGGTTAGAGACATTATAAATGGTCGTACTGTTATTGGAGAGCGTAAGGAAATACAAGAGGTTAAAAACGCTTATGTTGCTTATGAGCAAATTGGAAAGTTTGATATTTACAGCTTAGAGGATTTTAAGCGTTTACATGGTATCATGACTAAATATATCGTGGACGAAAGCGGTAACTTTCGCAATGGAGAAGAGGGAGTTTTTAGCGGTGATAAATGTATTTTTATGGCACCGCCGGCACAGCTTGTTCCAGAGCTCATGCAAAATTTATTTGACTGGATGAAAAATTCTAACGAAAAAGTACATCCGTTAATTCTTGCATCTGTATTTCACTACGAATTTGTTTTTATCCATCCTTTTTCAGATGGTAACGGAAGGATGGCAAGACTTTGGCATACAGCAATCCTTGCCTCATGGAAACCTATATTTGAATTTATTCCGATTGAAAGCCAAATTGAAAAGTTTCAGGATGGGTACTATGATGCAATTGCAAAATGCCATATAGACGGTGCAAGCACTGCGTTTATTGAGTTTATGCTAACGCAGATTAGTGCAGTATTAGATGAAATACTAAATACAGTCGATTTTTCTTCCGATAATCTTTCGGAATATGTCAAAAAATTGCTTTCAGTTATGGAATATGATACTCCATATACTGCTAATGCTATTTTAGATTTATTAGAACTTAAATCAAAAGAAACTCTCCGCAAAAATTATTTAGGTCCCGCGATCGAAAATGGCCTAATTAAAATGACCTTACCCGATAAACCTAATAGCAAAAATCAAA